>JACCZV010000189.1 GCA_013695775.1 Chitinophagales bacterium
GTTTAATTGTCCATTTTTGGTGCAGCTCTATTTTTAATTTAATATTATGTGGCAAACTTAAACGATTTCATTAGTTTTGAAATCTGATCCTTTGCTTCGCTAACTCTTAACTCAACCACATGAAACAATTATTTACCTATAATACAACCATCTTTTGTGTTGCTGCGCTGATTTTCTTTTTAAACAACCCCGCTTTATCTCAATCACTAACCAAAACATCTATTTCGCTTGTTTCCGACGATGGATCACAAACATCCATTCAGTTTAAGACAGGTGAAATGATTCAAAAACCAGTGACTACGCCACAGGGTGAAGCCATGGTTATTAAAACAGACAAAGGCACTCCAATCCTTAAGCAAGGTTATCCTGATATACCAAAACTCACCTCTTCCATCATTATACCCGATGATAAAGAGATGCAGGTTACGGTAACATCGAGCACCTACACTGATTATTCAAATGTGCTTGTTGCACCATCTAAGGGAACGCTTACTCGAAACATAGACCCTTCAACTGTGGCTTATACTTATAGTGCCGCTTACCAGGAAAATAAATTTTTCCCGGAGAAGTTAGCCGAGCTGCGTAATCCATATATCCTGCGTGATTTCCGCGGGCAAACCGTAATTGTTTATCCTTTTCAATACAATCCTGTTACTCAGACCCTTCGTGTTTATTCAGAGATCACCGTTTCCGTTTCACCAACATATGCTGGTATGGGCATAAATGTGTTTCAGAGAGCTGAAACATCAGATAAGGTATCTTCTGAGTACGGAGCTGTCTATTCAAACCATTTTATCAATTATGAGAATGGAATCCGGTATGAACCCGTAGGGGAAGAAGGCAATATGCTTATTATCAGCGATGGTTCCTTTATGAATGCAATGCAGCCTTTCGTTGACTGGAAAATTCAAAAAGGTATGAAAACGGAGATGGTAGATATTTCTACTGTTGGAAATGATAAAATTTCCATCAAAAATTATGTAACTGATTACTACAATACCAAAGGCTTGACATTCCTATTGCTGGTAGGCGATGATGATCAGATAACTTCCAGCAACACCGGAGCAGGCACTTCCGACAATGAGTATGGATTCATTTTAGGAAATGATCATTACCAGGAAATTTTTGTTGGTCGTTTTTCTGCCGAAACAGAGTCTGATGTAATTATGCAGGTGAACAAAACCCTGTCTTATGAAAAGGCACCTTTAATTGATGCTTATTATGCTCAGGGAGTTGGTATTGCGTCTGCAGAGGGTCCCGGTGATGACAATGAGATGGATTGGGAGCATGTTAGCAACCTGAGAACCGAATTGATGAATTACAACTACGAAGAGGTTTACGAGCTGTATGATGGAACGCATAGTGGTACTGATAATGATGAAAGTGGAAATCCCAGCGACGATGACCTTGCAAATTTGGTAAATGCCGGAACAGGGATTATCAATTATACCGGCCATGGGAGCACTGAGAGCATCTCTACTACAGGGTTTAATAATTCAGATGCAGAAGAGCTGACAAATATTACCAAATGGCCGTTTCTCTGGATCGTAGGCTGTGTAACTGGCAATTTTAATGGCCCCACATGTTTTGCAGAAGTATGGGCTCGTGCTACACACGAAGGATCTGCTTCAGGAGGGCTTGCTTCAATGATGTCAACTATTAATCAATACTGGGACCAGCCTATGGAAGGGCAGGATGAGATGAATCTCATTCTTGCCGAGAGCTATGAAGACAACATCAAGCGTACTTTTGGAGGTATATCTATCAATGGCTGCTTTAGTATGAATGATGAATATGGTACTAGTGGGGAGGACATGACTGATACATGGGTGTGCTTTGGCGACCCCTCTGTTTTTGTGAGAACATCAACTCCTCAGGATATGGTTGTAAGCCATGATCCTACAATGGTGATTGGAATATCTGAATTTATGGTTTCCTGCGATGCGGATAATTCTGTTGCAGCACTTACATCCAACGGATCAATACTGGCCACGGCTGTTGTATCTGGCGGTATGGCCAATCTTTCTTTTGATCCCCTCCTCATTGCCGATACCCTTACTCTTACCATAACTGGATATAATAAAGTACCTTATATCGCTGACATTCCCGCAAACGCAACTGTTGGTCCTAATGTTATAGGTACAACTTTTATAATTAATGATTTGATTGGAAATAACAATGGGCAAGCAGATTATAATGAGGCGGTTACGGTAGATGCGACACTTGAAAATATAGGCTTTTCCATGGCCTCAGACGTAAATGCTAAAATTGCCACTACCGATCCATATATCACCATCATTGATGAATCCCAATCATATGGCGACATTGAGGAAAATTCGATAATGATGGAAAGCAATGCTTTTTCATTTAGCATTGCCGGCAATGTACCTGATGGTCACGAAGCTCTTTTCGTCTGCACAGTAGCTGACAATTCCGGAGCTACCTGGAATTCAACTTTCTCAGTTACAATTAATGCTCCCGTGTTAGCAGCAGCAGAATTTGATATTGATGTTGCCATTGACGGAAACGGAGATGGCTATCTTGACCCTGCAGAAACAGCAACGATAATAATTAACAATTGGAATGAAGGCCATAGCACTGCGCTGAATAGTGAAGGAATGCTTTTTTCTTCGAGCACATTGGTGACTATAAGTGATCCGACCTATTCCGTTGGGAATATTGATACAGCAAGCCCGTCGCCAGCAATGTTTGAAATTTATTTAGCGCCAAATGCAACTTATGGTTCTGAATTGCCATTCACATATACCGTTACTGCGGGCAGCTATTCGGAAGTATTTAATTTTATCGTGGTGGTGTCACCTGCAATTGAAACATTCGAGACAAATGATTTCTCTCTCTTTCAATGGGAGATGAGTGGTGATGCAAATTGGTTCACCACCTCGGAAAATCCATATGAAGGAACTTATTGTGCGCAATCAGGTGATATTTCAGAAAACCAGTCTTCCACACTTTCAATTACCCTTGATGTTCAGTTCGATGACGACCTCTCTTTTGCAAAGAAAATCTCTTCAGAAGCAGGATACGACTTTTTTGAATTTTACATTGATGGTGAAATGAAAAATCAGTGGAGTGGTGAGGCTGATTGGTCTTTATCAACCTATCCTATTGCCGAAGGAACGCATACCTTCAAATGGTCATATACCAAGGAAGGCTTTTTCTCCACCGGCTCCGATTGCGCCTGGTTGGATGATATTTTATTGCCTACCTTCGAAACAAATGCTGCAACAACTATTTCATCGGATGTTAATGCAAATAGCCAGGTTGCCACTTACCCGAATCCTTTTGATCAGATGACAGTTATTAGCTATCATCTGAATGCCGGCGCAACTGTCTCCGTTAAAATATTTAATGAGATAGGTCAGGAAATGAAGGAATTGATTAACAGTGAATATCAGACACCCGGCTCGTACCAGCTTGCCTTCGACGGTTCAAAGTTGCCTTCCGGTACATATTTCTGTAACGTGATAGTAGGGGAGGAAACACACATCCAAAAATTAATCTTGAGCAGGTAGAGATAGAGCTTTCGAATTAAAATTGAATCGCATTATAAATTATGAAGCCACTGCAATAAGTAGTGGCTTCATAATTTCACTTATTAGAAGAAGTTATTTCAATGAGGCTCAGGAATTCAAAGTGGTGTTGGAAGAGCATGCCAAAGAATTTTCACATGTCTTCTTTTTAAATATAATCAACTAAAATCACGTTTAATAATGGCATGAGGTGAATACCAT
>JACCZV010000201.1 GCA_013695775.1 Chitinophagales bacterium
GTTTAAGGATGATCCTTAAAACAATACAGTAAAAATATTTTCTGATCACGATTTGTTTAGAATAGACACGTGAAGTAAGATAAACGCAGATTGTATGATCAATACAGATTCCGTAAACAGAAGTTGATTTTCAATGGCAGCCACTGCTTCCAAATCTTTTTGCAAATGGAATAAGTCTTTCTTCTTCGCTATCCCTTTGAAACGAGATTAAGCGATTGCAGATTTTAATATTATAGATTGATTAACTACTTTCTCAGGAACCGTCAGTAAGCGCATCCTAATTTGCGAGGTAGAATATGGTCAGCGGCTCAGAGGGTGACTGGTCTTGTAAAATCAGAGAATCAGCAGTTATTGATAATATCTTCATAGGATATAAGGAGCCCGTCTCATTGTCTTTTACCGTGAAGATGCGCTTCTCTTCATCAAGCATCCAGGTACCGGATATTAATCCATCCGGACTCATTCCCTGTTGAACCGAATGATCACTATGAATGATAAGCACGAAATCATTTAACTGACTTTCATTGCCGGATATTTTTTCGTCCTGTACAATTTTTTGAATTCTCCATGCCCTGCAAAGGCTGGTTGATAGCACATCGGTGGTCAGGGTTTGAGAAATGCATGATGGGGTTATTAGCAGGAATAGGAGAGTGCAGGTGGGGAATAATCTTGTAAGATTAAATTTCTCCAAAATGAAATCCATTTTTACAGGTGCATGTAAAATTAAAACTGAAAAAGAATTACCGGCAACCAGGCTTATAAAGTTCCCCGCAATTGCTGCTCCCTCTCAATGGCTTCAAACAATGCTTTAAAATTTCCTTTACCGAATGATTTCGCGCCTTTGCGCTCAATGATCTCATAGAACAATGTGGGACGGTCTTCTACCGGCTTTGAAAATATCTGTAACAGGTAGCCCTCTTCATCACGGTCTACTAAAATTCCCAACCTGCGAAGGTCACTCAACTCCTCATCAATGTTGCCCACCCGATCGAGAATGGTATCGTAATATGTTGCAGGTACTTTTAAAAATTCAATTCCACGTTCCTGGAGTTTAGACACGGCTGCCACAATATCATCCGTTGCAATTGCAATATGCTGAATGCCTGGCCCATTATAAAAATCAAGATACTCCTCTATCTGTGATTTCTTTTTCCCCTCAGCAGGTTCATTGATCGGAAATTTGATGCGGCCATTTCCATTTTGCATCACCTTACTCATCAATGCAGTGTAATCTGTAGAGATATCCTTATCATCGAAGGATACCAATTGTGCAAAGCCCATCACTTCAGCATAAAATTTCACCCACACGTTCATCTCATTCCAGCCAACATTGCCAACCATGTGGTCAATATATTTCAGACCAATGGGTTCAGTTTTCAGGTTAGACTTATAGGGTTTATAACCTGGAAGAAATACTCCATTGTAATTTTTTCGCTCTACAAAAACATGTACTGTTTCTCCATATGTGAAAATTCCGGAACGGATCACCTCTCCATTTTCATCGTGCTGCAGTTCAGGCTTCATGAAAGGCTTAGCCCCGCGCTTCACCGTCTCTTCAAATGCGGCAGTGGCATCATCAACCCATAAGGCTACTACCTTAACACCATCCCCATGTTTTTTTACATGCTCTGCAATAGGCGAATCAGCGTTGAGTGAAGCGGTGAAAACAATCCGGATTTTATTTTGCTGCATCACAAAAGAAGCCTTGTCTCTGATGCCGGTCTCTAAACCTGCATAGGCCACTGGCTCAAATCCGAAAGCTGTTTGATAAAAATGTGCAGCTTGTTTTGCATTGCCGACGTAGAATTCAACGTAATCAGTTCCATTGATTGGCAGAAAATCCACATCTTGCTTTGAAACCGAATGAGTGAGTGTTTCCATTGATAATTTATTTTTGAATTGATTTTGTATAACGAACTTTTAAATCGGTAAGTGGGATCTAAAGTTACTGAGAAGTCATCAGTGGGGTTGCTCTCCATAATTAACCGATGTTCATTTCAGGAATTTCGCCATCAATAATTAATCTGCCGGTCGTTTTCAATTTGATCTCCTCCACTGAAACGCCTGGTGCGCGTTCGATCAGCTGGAAGCCATGTGCTGTAACTTCAAGTACGGCAAGATCACTAACAATGCGTTTCACACATTTTACTCCGGTAAGCGGCAGCGTACATTTTGGGAGAAGCTTCGATTCACCTTTCGGGTTGGTATGCATCATAGCCACGATGATATTTTTCGCTGAAGCAACAAGATCCATGGCACCACCCATCCCCTTTACCATTTTACCAGGAATTTTCCAGTTCGCAATGTCACCCTCGTCTGACACCTCCATAGCTCCCAGCACAGTCAGGTCCACTTTTCCTGCGCGAATCATGCCAAAGCTTTCAGCAGAATCGAAAAAACTTGCTCCAGAAATAACAGTGACCGTCTCTTTTCCTGCGTTGATCAGGTCGGGATCTACTTCTTCATCAGAGGGGTAGGGTCCCATCCCTAAAATACCATTTTCAGATTGTAATATGATGCTGATGCCCTGAGGAATGAAGTTTGAAACCAATGTCGGAATTCCAATTCCCAGGTTTACATAATAGCCATCTCTCAGTTCCTGAGCAATTCTTTTCGCTATTCCATATTTATCGAGTGGCATCAGATAAGTTTATTGATCTCAAGCTATTCTTTGGTTCCATTATACGTTGCTTGGTTGTTATTATTTATTTGGCTTGAACGCCAATACTATTTCATCTTATTGCAATAGTTCTTCGTTCAATTCTCTTCTCATAATTTGAACCCTGAAAAATACGATGCACGTAAATGCCAGGCACGTGCACCTTATCAGGATCCAAATCTCCTGGCTGCACAACCTGTTCGACTTCCGCGATAGTGATGTCGGCAGCCTTGGCCATAGAGGTTGAAAAGTTACGTGTGGTTTTTCGGAATTCCAGGTTACCCATCGCATCACCTTTCCATGCTTTCACAATAGAAAAAGAAGCATGTAGTGCGTCTTCCATCAGATACATTTTGCCATTGAAGTCGCGTACCTCTTTTCCTGCAGCTATTTCGGTTCCATATCCTGCGGGTGTAAAAAATGCAGGAATGCCCATTCCCGCCATCTGAATGCGGGTAGCTAAAGTTCCCTGTGGAATCAGGTCAACCTCCAATTCACCCGCTAACAATTGCCGTTCGAATTCTGCATTTTCACCAACGTAAGAGGCGATCATCTTTTTTATTTGTCGCGTTTTCAAAAGTAATCCAAGTCCAAAATCATCAACACCCGCATTATTTGAGATGCATGTAAGTCCCTGAATGCCTTTTCTTATCAAAGCTGAAATACAATTTTCTGGTATTCCACACAATCCAAATCCACCTACCATGATCACGGAGAAATCCTTCATGTCATGTATAGCTTCATCGGCTCCTGAAACTCTTTTATCAATCATCAAAGGATAATTTATTGCTAAAATAGTTAATTCGCTTCTTTAAGATCACAGGTATTTTTACTCTTACATAGACATGATGTATCTCCTGATCATATTTTAACCACTATTGTGGCACTGCTTTCCGCAATGGTTTAGTATATGGAATAGAGTCGGTAAGCGAATCAACCTTTGGCTTTATGGTCTCAGGTCTTTTAGCACGAAATTTACCCTCCAATGCTGTGAGTTGGTTAATTACTTCCTGATAAATTTCATCGAACTGATCCGGGTGCTGCATGTAGTAATCAAAAGAAGCTTTAAACTGATTGAAGGTGGTGCCATGGTTTTTCATGACGCTCTCATACCTGACAGCAATTAATTTGTTAGCCTCCCTCATGGAAAATCCTCGGCTGTCTCCCGAGGATTCGACAAGATGCACCGCAACCAATATTTCAATCATTTTCTCCCTGGATAGAATATCTTCGGGCAATAATACAGGTTCACGATTGCATGAAGGGAGGCAGATAATAATTACGATCGCAGCTAAAAAAAATGGTTTCAAAAAAACAATATTCTTACCTTCAAAAGTATTCTTTTTATCGTTGAGCTAGAAAAGATGGAACAATCCTTTGAGCAACTTAAAATGTTTCTGAACAGCCGGGATGTAACTCTTGTTGCTGTTACTAAAACCAGGATTCCCCAGGAAGTTCTTAAAATTTATGAACAGGGGCATAGAGTATTTGGAGAAAATAAAGCACAGGAACTATCGGAAAAATTCGAAGCTTTGCCAAAGGATATTGAATGGCATCTCATCGGGCATCTTCAAACTAATAAGGTAAAAACAGTAATTCCTTTAGTAACTCTTATCCATTCTGTCGACAGTTGGCGACTATTGGATGAGATCGAAAAGCAATCGGCTCAGTTAAATCGTATCACCGAAATACTTATTCAGGTTCATATAGCCGCGGAAGAAACGAAATATGGATTATCTATAGAAGACGCAAGAAAAATGCTTGCAGATGATCACTTGGAAGTTTATAGAAATGTTCGAATACGTGGATTAATGGGTATTGCATCATTGACCGATAATCAGGATCAGGTGAGGCAGGAGTTTAAACGCCTGAAAGTATTTTATGATGAAGTGCGATTAAAACTAATGAACGTATCATCGATGAGCGACATTACCACCTCCTGGATTTTAGCTCTTGACACCTTTAATATTCTTTCCATGGGCATGAGTGACGATTACCAAATGGCCATTGAAGAGGGAAGCACATTGGTACGAATCGGCAGGGCCATATTTGGTGAGAGAAATTACCCCATATCATCTATGGAACATCATGATGGGTAGAGCGTAAAATCAACCAAATGCAAAAGAATTTAGCCTTTAGTAAAATCCAATGAGTATAACTGGAAGGCTAATAGATCATTGCGTCAATAGACTTTAGCTAAATGTCTTTATACATTTTAATGATTGTTTATGTCTCTCTAAGAGATAATCATGCGAAAACCGATTCAGAATATAACATAGCCATATCGAAGGCAGTTTTGTCAATTTCGGAGCCTACGCCTTTTTCTTCCAGATATGAAATAAGATTTTCAGTAGGCATATTTCCGGTTAATTCATCTTTTGCCATCGGGCAGCCACCATATCCTTTTATTGCCCCGTCGAAGCGACGGCAGCCATTCATGTAAGCGCCATTAACTTTTTCCCGCCATGTATTCGTTGTGGTATGAAAGTGTGCTCCAAATTCAATGTCAGGATAGGCGGTTATTGTCTCTCTGAATAATAGTGAGATCACATCTGGCTCAGCAACACCTGTGGTATCTGCAAGAGAAATAATTTTTATATCCATGCCTGCAAGTTTATTAGTCCAATGCAATACAATATCTGAACTCCATGGATCATCATAAGGATTTCCGTAAGCCATTGAGATAAATATTACCAGCTGTTTATTTCGATTGGTGCAAATGGTTTGAATTTCTTCTACGCGCTTTACAGCTTCTTCAATCGATGCATTTGTATTTCTCTGCTGAAAAGTTTCTGAGATGGAAAATGGAAATCCTAAATAGGTGATCTGATCAAAAACTGAAGCTTCCCGTGCACCCCTTGCATTTGCTATGATGGCAAGTAACTTAGATTTTTCATGAGACCAGTCTAGCTGCGATATAACCAGTGCCGTGTCTGCAAGCTGAGGGATCATGTGTGGAGAAACAAAGCTGCCGAAGTCAATTGTATCGAAACCGGCCGCAAGCAATCGGTTTATATATTCTACTTTTTTTGAAGTAGGAATAAACGTTTTAATGCCTTGCATCGCATCCCGCGGACATTCAATGATCTTCACTTTTTCCATTCGTATAAATTCTTTCCGGGGGATTCCATTCTGATAACAGGCACAAAGTATACATAACTAAATCCGACGAGAAAAAGTTTTGACAGCTTTTGAACTATTCATGGCCGTCCTATGAAAACAGGTTAGAGGAATTCGAAATATGGTTATCCGTTAGTATCCTTTTTTCTGCTTAATAAAACCCAGCGGCGTGCATAGATATGGTAAGCGATGTAATCATTATATATTTTGCAGGACATCTTGTACAATAAATATCAGATGAATATTAAGATTCGGAAAGCAACGATTGAAGATGCCGAAGCTCTGGCAGTGGTTGGAATGCATACTTTCATTCAAACGTGGGCCCCTTTCACAAGCCCCGGTAATCTGAAAGTATATGTAGAGAGTGCGTATTCATATGAGACTATCAGCCAGGAGCTGGCTCATGAAAACTTCACTTATTTGGTAGCATTTGATAATGAGAAGATGATCGGTTTTGTAAAGCTTGGACGTAAGCAGGAGCTTGGTGAATGGATTACTGATAAATGTTTAGAGATCTGTCGTCTTTATGTATTAAAAGAATATTTTGATAAAAAAGTGGGCAAGATGTTAATGGAGGAGAGTATTGCTGTTGCAAGCAAAGAAAAGGTGCAATCAATAGTGCTCGGTGTATGGGAAAATAATCACCGCGCACTGGCATTTTATAAAAAATGGGGTTTTGAAGTAATTGGCACCCATCCCTTTGTAGTAGGGAGCCAGGTCGATACTGATTTAGTTATGAAAAAGCAATTATAAGCTGCTCCAGCCTATATATGATTTTTTCGGCTGCCGTTCCAATACTGCCATTTTCTTCAGTAGCCAATCTCGCTCAGCGAGCGCTTCTTTTTTTGCTATTGTGTTTTTAAGCTTTAATAATTTTTTAGACTGGCCTGAGTGAAGTGGAATTAACTGAAATAGCAGGTTAATAAAGTTTTGATTATTCAGCTTGTGCACCTCTGAGATGGCTTTGTTTCTATGAATAAATACACGAAAAGCATTCATGGCTGATTCCAGGGAATCCCACTCTTCTAATTCATAATAGGTCTGTATCAGGAGCTTTTTGCTGTCAATTTTATAGAATGGGTCGAAGTAGCTCACTTGTTGCAGCAATTTCAGGACATGATTATAATCCTTCTCATGGAAATAATAGCGGGCCATTGCATAGTTAACAGCATCCTCCCTGATTTCGTCAGGGAAAATTTTCCCTCTGGATTCATCAATAAATTTTAATACCTCCCCTGCCTTTTCTGATCTTAGGCAGATGGTGATGAAGTTTTTGAATTCGACAGCAGATAATTTCGATTCTCTACTGAACCGGTCTGTCATCAATTGATAGAGCATTTCATAATATTCATGAAGCCCTTTATTGATTTGGCGAACACAATAATTTTCTGTCAGCTTGCTAAGAATCCTCAGGTCATCCTCGTCAATAGAGTCTGAATGTTCAGTCATGGATTGCTGCAACTCCTTCAGATGGTTTTTGGGATCCTGGTCGAGTTGCAGTAAAAGTGCATGACTATAGCAAAAAATAGCGGCATTGCCCTGCAAACTCTTCCGCCTGGAATGTTCAATTATTTCCCGTAACAGTGTAGGATTGATATCGTGCTTATAAACATACTTATTGTTCAATTGTATGGCGGAAAATTTCAGCTTCACATAGAGATATAAGTTTTCTATTGCAGAGAACATG
>JACCZV010000289.1 GCA_013695775.1 Chitinophagales bacterium
GGTTTATACCGTTCTAAGGATGGGGGAGAAACATGGGAACAGATACTTTCAAAAGATGACAGCACAGGTTGCTATGATGTGAAGTTTGATCCTGTAAACCCTCTGATACTTTATGCATCGCTATGGCAAGCGCATCGCACTCCTTATGCCTTGAGCAGCGGTGGAAAAGGGAGCGGGTTATACAAATCGATTGATGGCGGAGATCACTGGAAACTAATATCTGAAAACCCGGGATTACCCGTAGGATTATTAGGTAAAATTACAACTGCTCCAGCGGCAAATGGAAATCGGATTTATGCGTTGGTAGAAAATGAGAATGGTGGCCTGTTCAGAAGCGATGACGGCGGGGAACATTGGCAACAGGTGAATACCGATAAGAATCTGCGCCAGAGACCCTGGTACTTTTCTCAAATATATTCAGACCCTAAAAATGCTGATGTGGTAATAGTGCTGAATGTGAGCGCATGGATTTCAAGGGATGCCGGTAAAACATTTTCACCTATTCATAACCATCATGGAGACAATCATGATCTGTGGTGGAACCCTGACAATAGCCTAAACTGGATACAGGCAGATGACGGTGGGGGAGAGATCACTTTCGACGGAGGCAACACTTTTACAGAGGAGGATTTTCCAACAGCTCAATTTTATCATGTAACGCTTGACAATGATTTTCCATATGGCATTTATGGAGCACAGCAGGATAATTCATCAATTAAGATTAAAAGCAGAACAGATGAGTACAGTATTGATGAAGGTGACTGGTATCCTGTAGCCGGGGGGGAGGCGGGATACATTGTTGCTGACCCCTTAGATGCTGACATTACCTATGGCGGCGAATATGATGGACAACTAAGTAAATATAACAAAAAGAACAATCAATACCAGGTGATTTCAGTATTCCCCGAAGCCTGGATAGGAAGTGGCGCTGAAAGCAAGCAATATCGCTTCAACTGGACGTTTCCTATTTCTATTTCACCGCATAATCCTAAAGAGCTTTTTGTTACCTCGCAATATGTGCATCGCAGCTTCGATGGGGGCAATAACTGGGAAACAATTTCGACTGATCTCACACGTCACGATCCCAATACCTTAAAGGTAAGTGGTGGTCCCATCACAAAAGACAATACAGGAGCTGAAGTCTATGCAGATATTTTTGCCTTTGCGGAATCGTACGTAAAAGAGGGAGTACTATGGGCCGGTAGTGATGACGGGTTGATTCACGTCTCAAAAGATGATGGTAAGAGTTGGAATAATGTATCTGTTCCTGCGTCGCAGCTTAATGAATTTGCACTGATATCTATTATTGAGCCATCTCATTATGATGCAGCCACAGCTTATATCGCAGCTACCCGATATAAAAGCGATGACGTAAAGCCATACTTATTCAAAACAAAGGACTATGGAAAAACATGGACGCTGATTGTGCTGGGAATTCCCATTAATGATTATACACGCTGCATTCGTGAAGATCCCAACAAAAAAGGAATGCTTTACGCGGGAACCGAAAGGGGCATTTACATTTCTTTTGATGACGGTGACCACTGGCAATCCTTGCAACTGAATCTGCCGGTTACCCCAATTCACGACATGCAGGTTCATAAGCGTGAGAAGGATCTTGTTGTAGCAACTCATGGCCGCTCTTTTTGGATTCTTGATGACCTGACACCACTCTATCAGTTGAACGATACAATAAAGAATTCCTTAGCACATCTTTTCAAACCCCGCGACGCCTACAAAACCTCGGGCGGAAGCTACTTTGACATTAAAATGCAAACAGGAGAAAATGCCCCCACTGGGGTAATGCTTCATTATTATTTAAAAAATAAACCGTCGGAAGAGCTAAGGATGGTTATTTCTACAGCGGCGGGTGATACTGTAATCACCTACTCAAGCATGAAAGATAAAAAAGGCGAATCAATTAAAATATCAAAGGAATTTTATGAAGACCGCAAGTTAAGGCGACCCGGCATTCTCCCCGTGGATTCAGGAATGAATACCTTCATATGGGACCTTCGTTATCCTGATGCAAAACAAGTAGAGGGAACAAATGTGATGTGGGCAGGCAGTGTTATTGGACCGCAGGCAGTACCTGGAAATTACATAGCAAAAATGGTTATAGGTGATTCCCTGATTAATGAACAGCCATTTACCATTGTTACAGATCCTCGGTTAAATATAAGCGCAACGGATTATGCGGCGCAGTTTGAATTGTTGATGAAGATCAATAAAAAACTTTCAGAAACTCATGTGGCTATTAATAAAATTAATAAGGCTATAAAAGCAATAAATGATTATGTGGGAGGGGTGCCGGATACCGCTCTTGCATCTGAATTTAAAAAATTATCAGTACCATTAGTTGATTCACTTACGGCTGTAAAGGGTCAGCTGTATCAGTACAAAGCTTCTGCACCACAGGATGTGCTTGCAAATCCTGTTATGCTGAATGATAAATTAGCAGGAGTGGGCAGCGCTGTTTCGTCGGCAGACGCGAAGCCAACAGCTCAATCCTACAAGGCTTTTGATGATATTACCGCCCGCATAAATGTGCAGTTATGGAAGCTAAAACGGATCTTGGATGAGAAAATTCCGCAATTCAATAAGAAGGTAGAAGATGCGAAAATACCTGCTGTAAATCTGCCAGAGGATTAAAAGCTATTATTAATTCCGGAAAAATGTGGGCGAAGAAGACAATATTCCCTTGCGGTTTTCTAAAATTCTTCTATAATTCGTGTGGAAGTTTCTGCTATTGAGCACAGGTCTCTTAGGCGGAGTATCTCCTCCTGAGATCAACATTTTAATTGTAGTCTCTATAGGAAATTTGTTTTCATCATCGTCATTACATAATAAATATTCAGTAAGTTTTTCTGCAAAAATTATAAGGAGCATGTGTTAGAATTTTAAGCTTTTAACTGTGGCATATCTCTGCAGCCCATACGGGTATTGATTTCCAGATCGGTAAGTATTTTTGAGCACAAGGTTGATTCAAAAAAATGGGCTGACGCTTTTTAAGGAATAATACCGAAAATTAAATTTAAATTTTATTTATATGAATTAATTTCACAATGTTATAAGACCTCTATAGGGATAATGAATAGTTCTAAATAATACGTTTTAAGTCAATTCTCCTATGAAACTTACATTTGAATGTTGATAACTTTTAACATTATTAATTATAAAATCTCTTTGAGGTGACTAATTTTTCACTCTAGAATATTATTCTTTAACCCTTAAATTCCTAACTGTGGCAACAAAAAAGAAAGCTGCGAAAAAAGCAGCGCCGAAATCCCAAGCAAAAAAAGCAGCTAAGTCGGCAGCTCAACCCAAAGTTAAACGTCAGCCAAACGCCGCTTTCATGAAAGCCATGAATATTGGTGAACCTCTCCAGGCTATCGTGGGCAATAAACCGTTGCCTCGCACTGAGGTAACGAAAAAGGTATGGGCGTATATCAAGAAAAACAATTTACAGGATCCCAAAGAAAGACGTAACATCAATGCAGATGCTGCTTTGCAAAAAGTATTCGGTGGTAAAAAAACTGTAAATATGTTTGAGATGACCAAACTCATAAATAAACATCTGGGTTAATAAATTATTGCTCGGGAAAAAAAGGCGAAATCCGAAGAGGGTTTCGCCTTTTTCAATATAGGAGACTACTGAGCTTTACTTCACCTGAAGGTGGTTAGAAATCTGCCATTCCATACCAAAAGTGGAAGCAACTTTCATTAAGGTGAAAGTTATGACTCCTGTCTTTCACAGTGTATTCAATGTTTTAACCTCTATTTTTAATGCCGCTTCTAGCAAAGTGTTTAAATTTTCTCATACCTCGTTATGTTTCATTCCATAATTTCGCATCGTAAATACAACTATGGAGATAGCTGCCAAAGAAAACGAAGTGACACCAGAGATCGCCAAAGATCTTGGGTTACTTTCAGAAGAATTTGAGCAGGTAAGATCAATTTTGGGGCGTAATCCCAATTTCACAGAGCTCAGCATTTATTCGGTAATGTGGAGCGAGCATTGCTCCTACAAGAATTCTATCAAATGGCTTAAAACTCTTCCACGCGAAGGTGCAGCCCTTCTTGCAAAAGCAGGTGAAGAAAATGCTGGTTTAGTAGATATAGGCAATGGCCTTGCATGTGCATTCAAGATTGAATCGCACAACCATCCCTCAGCTATAGAACCTTATCAGGGAGCGGCTACCGGTGTTGGTGGAATTCATCGTGATATATTTACCATGGGTGCTCGTCCGGTTGCAGCACTTAATTCATTACGTTTTGGAGATCTGCAGCAGGAGAAAACACGCCATCTGCTACGGGGAGTGGTGAAGGGAATAGGAGACTACGGAAATGCATTCGGTGTTGCCACTGTTGGAGGTGAATTATTTTTTGATGAAAGTTATAATACCAATCCGCTAGTGAATGCAATGAGTGTGGGAATTGTGGAGATTGGAAAGACTGTCTCAGCAATCTCACATGGGGCAGGTAATCCGGTATTTATCACAGGCTCGGCTACAGGAAAAGATGGCATCCATGGAGCAAGCTTCGCCTCACAAAATATTACAGAAGACTCTCATGAGGATTTGCCAAGCGTGCAGGTAGGTGATCCTTTCCAGGAGAAATTATTGTTAGAGGCTTCTCTGGAAGCGATAAAAACAGGAGCCATCATAGGCATGCAGGATATGGGTGCTGCAGGCATCATCTGTTCTACCTCTGAGATGTCAGCAAAAGGTAAGCACGGTATGAACATATGGCTTGATAAAGTTCCTGCACGACAGCAAAACATGAAGCCCTTTGAGATACTCCTCTCTGAATCGCAGGAACGCATGTTGCTTGTTGTTGAAAAGGGTAGGGATGAAGAGGTGAATGCGGTATATGAAAAATGGGATTTGCATTGCGTGCAGATCGGGGAGGTAACTGAGGGCGATCGTCTTAAGTTTTTCATGCATAAGGAGCTTGTAGCTGATGTGCCGGCGGCCTCTCTTGTTTTGGGCGGAGGTGCCCCCGTATATGATCGGGAATATAAAAAACCGGACTATATAGATCGTCTCTCAAATTTCGATCTGAATAACATAGACCAGCCCGTTGATCTGAAAAGTGTCGCCCTCAAATTGGTTTCACTTCCGAATATCGCTTCCAGGCAGTGGATCTATCATCAATACGATTCAATGGTAGGGATCGGAAATACTTCTACAAACACCCCGTCAGATGCAGCCATAATAAGGATCAGCAACAGTGAAAAACATCTTGCCCTGACAGTTGATTGCAATTCAAGGTATGTGTTTGCAGATCCGAATAAAGGAGCCGCTATTGCAGTTAGCGAAGCCGCACGTAATATTGTTTGTTCCGGCGGTCGCCCTGTGGCAATCACCAATTGTTTAAATTTTGGCAATCCTTACAACCCAGAAGTATACTGGCAATTTGTAAATGCAATAGAGGGCATGGGGATGGCTTGTCGCAAGTTTAATACGCCTGTTACGGGAGGGAATGTGAGCTTCTATAATCAGTCAGCGGATGACGGGCCTGTGTTTCCAACCCCTACCATTGGAATGGTTGGGCTTCTGGACCATTTTGACGACAGAATGACACTTGATTTTAAAAATCCAGGCGATCTTATTTATCTCGTCGGTGAATCAAGAGATGATATTGGTTCTTCAGAATATCTCGCCACCATATGTGGCATTCGGTATTCTCCAGCACCATATTTTGATCTTGATGAAGAATATAATATTCAAAAGGCCGTGCAGCAGTTAATCAAAAGGAAATTGATAGAATCTGCACATGATTGCTCTGACGGTGGCCTTTTCGTTACATTGCTGGAATGTGCAATCCCCGAAGGTTGGGGTTTCGATATTTCACTAGATGAAAGCATCCGTAAAGACGCTTTTCTCTTTGGTGAAAGTCAGAGCCGAATTATTGTTTCTACATCTCCTGAAAAGCAGGATGATTTCATTGAGCATCTGCTCTCCAAGAATGTGGATTTTAGTTTGCTGGGTGAGGTCACCGATTCAGATCTTATTATTGATCAGGAGAACTGGGGGGAAGTAATTGAGTGGAAGAAGCTCTATGATAAGGCCATTGGGGAAGTAATGAGTAGTTAAAATCCATCATGGTATGAATCATTGAATAATAGAAATAGTAAACTCATTTCGACAATGGTTGTTATTGACTTAAATAATAGTAGATATTCCTCCAGATATGCAGGCGTTAAAACACTCTCTTAAAATTTCTAAGGATTTGGAATCTATAGCAGACAAAGTTCTGCAGTTAGAGAGAATCACAGACATTGAAGCATTGCTTCTTTATGAGCGAGCTGAGTTGGGATTGCTGGGTTCGCTTGCAAATTTTATCAGGCAAAATAAACATGGTGATCACACCTTTTTCAATCGCAACTTTCACATTGAACCAACTAACAAATGTGTTTTTACCTGTAAGTTTTGTTCATATTCGCGGCTAGTTCAGCAGGAAGATGAGGCATGGGAGCTGACTGAGAAGCAGATGCTTGATGCAGTAAGGAAGTATGAGGGTATTCCTGTGACAGAAGTGCATATCGTTGGTGGAGTTCATCCAAAGATGAACCTCATGTTTTTTGCGAATTTGATTAAAAAAATTAAAGAGATCCGACCTGATCTACATGTAAAAGCCTTTACTGCTGTAGAGCTTGAATACATGTTTCGCAAGGCTAAAGTTAGTGTGGAAGCTGGCCTTAAGATCTTAAAAGATCACGGCATGGATTCTTTGCCCGGTGGTGGAGCGGAAATTTTTCATAAAGAAATCCGGGATATAATCTGTAAAGACAAAGCGACATCAGAGCAATGGCTATTGATCCATGAAACAGCACATCACCTGGGAATGCATTCAAATGCCACAATGCTTTACGGTCACATAGAGAAATATATTCATCGCATAGACCACATGAGCCGGCTTCGTGCTCTGCAGGATCATACTGGTGGTTTCAATGCCTTTATACCCTTAAAATTCAGAAACATGGACAATGAGATGTCGCATATTTCTGAGGCTTCAATTGTAGACGATCTGCGTTGCTACGCAATCGCAAGAATTTATCTTGATAATTTCCCACACATCAAGGCTTATTGGCCTATGATAGGGAGGTCAACAACTCAATTGCTGCTGAACTTTGGGGTAGATGACGTTGATGGGACCATTGATGATTCGACGAAAATTTATTCGATGGCCGGCGCGGAAGATCAGCATCCTGCAATGACAACAAATGATATTGTGGATCTGATAAAACAGGTGGGCAGACATCCTATTGAAAGAGATACACTTTACAATGTGGTACAGGATTATAAGAACGTAATTTTTGAGGAAAAGAAACAAAGGTTCTATGAATTGCCGGTGGTGAATAATAATTGATCAATAATTTTTTAATTCAATCCCATCCAAACATCAGAAATATTTATCATCCGACATGGCGAGACTGACTACAATCTTCAGGGCATTGTGCAGGGTCGCGGTGTTGATCCATCTCTTAACGAAACCGGCCGCAACCAGGCTCAACTCTTTTATGATGCATATAAGACGGAGGGGTTTGAAATTGTTTATACTTCCTCGCTTCGACGTACACATGAATCAGTCATTCACTTTATAGAGGCTGGAATTCCATGGCTACAATCTGCAGATATTGATGAAATCAGTTGGGGCATTTTTGAGGGTAAGCGCGCAACACCGGAATTTAAGAAGCTATACCGAGAACTCCTTGAATGCTGGACTTCAGGACATCTGAACGAAAAAGCACCTGGTGGAGAGAGCCCCGCTGAAGTGCAGCAACGTCACATGAAATTCATCAGCTACTTATTTCAACAAACAGAAAAGAAAATATTGATCTGCATGCATGGACGCGCCATGCGTATATTTCTGCCCACCTTATTGCATCAAACGCTGAATACGATGGATCAGTTTCCTCATCATAATCTAACACTCTACAAACTTATTTATGAGGATAAGCGTTTTTCAATACAACTATTCAACAACATGGATCATTTGCAGAGCATGATAAAAGAGAAAAAGTAATAGCATTACCAGGAAAGTTTATTTGAGATGGTATCATGTAAAAAGAGCATAAAGTGCATAAAATAAAAATTTCTGCTGTTTCATATCTGAACACAAAGCCATTCATCTATGGCCTAGAACAAAATGAAATTATCAATCATATTGAGCTATTTCAGGATATTCCCTCAGTAGTAGCAAGCAAGCTGAAAAGTGGGAAAGCTACCATTGGTTTAGTTCCTACTGCGGTGATCCCTCAGATTCCTTCCGCAAAAATAATAACGGATTATTGTATTGGCAGTGATGGGCCTGTAACTTCTGTATGTATTTATTCTCAGGTTAAGATGGAAGAGGTAGAGGCAATTTACTTAGATTATCAGTCCCGCACATCTGTAGAACTTACCCGAATATTATTAAAAGATCATTGGAAAACAAATCCACAATTGGTTAATGCGGTTTATGGCTATGAGAATAAAATATCCGATGCAACCGCAGGGCTGATTATTGGTGACCGGTCATTGCAACTGAAGTCATCATATAAATTTTGTTACGACCTTGGCGAGGCATGGAAGAAGCTTACAGGCCTGCCTTTCGTCTATGCTTGTTGGGTGGCCAATGAGCCTCTTACCGAAGTCTTTAGCGCATCTTTTAATCAGGCACTAAAAAATGGAATAGACAGAATTCCGGAAGTCGCTAAGCAAAATGAATTTTTTTATCCCGGGGTGGATACTTTCGATTACCTTATGAATAAGATCAAATATCCGTTCACCGACCTCATGAGGACAGGTGTGGATACTTTTCTAGCACAAATGATGACAGAAGAAACTGTGTTCGGAAATGAGCCCTCATTTGACGTCGTCGAATCTTCTTTATACAAGTAGTTTCGCTGACATACCTTTGCCCAGTTTTTTATGCGCTCCCTCCCTGTAAAAATTGTTTTCGCACTTGTTATTATCACATTATTTTTCCATGTCAGAGTTTTCTCTCAGCAAAAGGTAACCGTGAGTGGTTACGTAAAAGAGGCTGCCACGGGTGAAAGCATGATAGGGGCTACGGTTGGTGTTATAGGAACAACTATTGGAACGGCGACGAATGATTATGGATTTTATTCAATTTCTTTATCTCCTGGAGCATATTCACTCAACTTTTCATTCTTAGGCTTTGAAACCATTGACACTCTTATTTCAGTCAATGAGGATCTAAGATTGAATGTCGGACTTCTTCCTTCCGTAAAAATGATTCAGGAGATCACGGTAGAAGCTTCAGATACAAAAGATCAAAATGTAAGGAGCTCCCAAATGGGAAAGTTTGACCTGTCGATGGAAAAGATCAAAACTCTGCCTGTTTTATTTGGCGAGCAGGACATCCTGAAAACCATTCAGTTGTTGCCGGGTGTGCAGGGTGGAAGCGAAGGCACTTCAGGCTTCTATGTTCGCGGTGGTGGACCAGATCAGAATTTAATATTGCTGGATGAGGCTACGGTATATAATGCTTCTCATTTATTTGGTTTTTTTTCAGTTTTTAATTCAGATGCCATCCTGAATACTACCTTATTTAAAGAGGGAATGCCTGCAGAATATGGTGGTCGTATCTCGTCTGTTTTAGACATTTCAATGAAAGATGGAAACAATCAGACATTTCATGGTTCAGGAGGAATCGGAGTCATCGCATCGCGTCTTACTCTTGAAGGGCCACTGGTAAAGAATAAAAGTTCGTTCATTGTTTCTGGTAGAAGAACATACCTGGATGTGCTTACAAAACCTTTCGTTAAAAATACTGAGTTCGGCGGATCAGGATATTTCTTTTATGATGTGAATGCGAAAGTGAATTATAGATTCTCAGATAAGAACCGATTGTATCTAAGCGGCTATTTCGGGCGTGATGTTTTTAAATTTTCTAATGATTATATCAACCTTGAAATTCCGTGGGGAAATGCCACTGCCACTCTTCGGTGGAATCATTTGTTTAGCAACCGGTTGTTCATGAATGCATCCGTAATTTACCAGGACTATAAGTTTGAGCTCAATGCAAATCAAAACCTTTTTGAGTTTTCTCTCTTTTCAGGAATACGAGACGTTAATTCAAAGATTGATTTCGATTATTTCCTGGGTGCAAGGCACCTGGTGAAGTTTGGTGTTAATTATATTTACCACATTTTTCAGCCAAGCAGCATCTCTGGAAAAAGCGGAGATGTTGAATTCAATCCGGAAGGCATTCAAAAACTATATGCTCACGAGGGTGCTGTCTACATTCAGGATCAGTTTGATTTTACAGAGAAAATTCAGCTTCACGGAGGCATTCGTCTTTCCTTATTCAATCAAGTAGGTCCATATAAGAAAATTATATATGATCCTTTTTCGGGTCTGCCTGAAGACAGCATTCTTTATTCAGCAGGAGAACATATAAAAACATATGGCGGCATAGAACCCCGGCTGATGATGCGTTTTTCCGTTGATCGCAATTCATCGGTTAAAGCGGCTTTCACCATTAACAATCAGTATATTCATCTCGTAAGCAACAATGGAACAACGTTGCCAACCGATATTTGGGTGCCAAGCTCTGCGCTCGTGAAGCCGCAACTCGGCTATCAATATTCATTGGGTTATTTTAGAAATTTCAAAGACAATACATACGAAACCTCTATCGAGGTTTATTACAAGCAGCTACAAAATCAGATTGAATATAAAGAGGGATATACCCCCTCTCCCAATGAGAACCTCGAAGAGAGCTTCGTTTTTGGAAACGGCATCTCGTATGGAATTGAAATGTTTGTGAATAAGAAATATGGGGACTTCACAGGATGGATTGGGTATACCCTTGCCTTTACGAACCGAACTTTTCCTGATCTCAATAGAGGAGAGGTATTTCCTTACAGGTATGATAGAAGACATAACCTCTCTATCGTTGGATCTTATCGCATCAATGATCACTGGACCCTTGGAGCAACCTTCGTTTTCCAGACGGGTATCGCATTCACCCTTCCTGATTCAAAATATTTTATTGAAGGCAACATCCTTACACATTATGACGGCATCAACGAAGAACGGCTGCCGGCATATCACCGCCTTGATATTGGGGCGACCTATGAGGGCCGTAAAGACCGCAGGTTTCAATCTGGATGGAATTTTTCCATTTACAATGTTTACAACAGGATGAATCCCTATTTTATATTTAATAAATACGATGGCGTTTTTCTTGAAGACCCCGAAATTACTATACAGGCGAAGCAGGTGAGCCTGTTTCCTATTATTCCATCAATTACCTGGAACTTTAAATTTTAGTCATTAAAAATTATGAACCTAAAATATTATAAGCTCTGTTCAATAACGTATTGGAAGCTTAATATAAGCTTAGTGCTTTTCTGTTGTGTCAAAATACTTGGTTCGTGGCCAGCGCCCTCTCTGAATCACCCTAATAAAAGGTTCTTTATATTCTGTTTCTCAGTACTCCTGATTTCATCGTGTCAAAAAGATATCACGCTCAATATCCCACCTTCTGAAGAACAGATTGTTGTTGAGGGTCATATCGAAACAGGACAGCCACCCTATGTTATTCTTACAAGAACATCAGATTATTATTCTACTTTTTATCTCGACTCTCTTAGTAATTTATTCGTTCACGATGCTGTTGTTCAGGTATCCGACGGCACACAGACAATCACACTTTCTGAATTCTCATTAGATACACTTGGCGCGGTTGTTTCAGTTTATCTTGGATTAAATATGGTAGGTGAAGTTGGTAAAACCTATACCCTTACAGTTCAGACAGAAGGTAAAACCTTAAATGCCGTAACCACCATTCCTAATGTCATTCCATTAGATTCGATCTGGTACGAACAAAATGCTGATCCCGACAACGATACGCTTGTTCGCCTTATTTGCCGGTATAACGATCCGCCCCAGCTTGGTCAGTATGTTCGATATTTTACACAGATAAATAATGAAGGATTTTATCCCGGCCTCAATTCCGTTTTCGAAGATGCGGTGATAAATGGCACCACCTTCGATTTTCCTCTTGACAGAGGGATAAACCGGAACGATTCCACATCATTCGAAAATTATGGACTCTTCAAAAAAGGAGATACCATAACCGTGAAATGGTCAGGTATTGATAAGCCGCATTTTGATTATTGGCGCACAGAAGAATTCGAGCTCGGCGGGCAGGGGAGTCCTTTTTCTTCACCCGTTATCATTCAGTCAAATATTAATGGCGGCCTGGGAATCTGGGGCGGTTATTCTTCATCTTTTATTTCTATAGTGGTACCGAAGTAATATAAGAATCGAGCATGCACTTCAAAATAAAAGTTATCATCTACTCCTTCCAACCATTATATTTTAGAAGATGTTCTGTTTCTTTTTCGTTGAATCAATAATACGCTAAGTGTAATTCCGACTGCAAGACCGATCAACGTTAATGCTGTTCTATCCGGAATCATGAAAGGAGGAACATATTGAACACCGTGTTCATCCATCTCTGCAGCTTCTTCAACATATCTTCCGCCACGAGGCACAGCATCCCGTTGGAAATTATTCAACAGATTGAGCATGGATTGACGCAATTGAATTCCCCTCATTGGTTTGCCATGACCTGCTGCAATGACCTCTGGCTCCAGTGCCACGAGCTTAGAAGCGGAAGAACGTGCAGCAGACCAGTCGGTCGTAAAATATTTTGGTGGTCCGGACAGAATCTTTGTCTGATTCATGATTGCAAACGCTGACTGTTGATTGGTAGTGATAATTGCATCACCTGAAAGCAACACACCATCACGCTTACGATACAAGCTGATGTGACCGGGGGCATGTCCAGGTGTATGCAGCCATGACCATTCGGTTAAGCCCGGAACACTTCCATCCCTAGGTATTTCGCGTAGCCACTTACCTGCGTCTACCGGACTTCTTGGAAATAAGTACGAAAGCAAGGGCATGATGCCACCCCCTACAAATGGATCAGGTGGTGGATATGCAGACTTTCCTGTTAAATAAGGCGATTCGAGGGGATGAGCATAAACAGATACCTGCCATTCGTTTACCAGCTCGATCAGTGATCCCACATGATCGAAATGGCCGTGGGTTAGAATTATCGCAGAGGGAATGATTTGTGAGGAAAAAATATTTGCAGCCATCTTCCTGATTTTGGGAGCGGAAGTTTTGAGGCCAGCATCTATCAACACCCATTGATTTGTTGATGGGTTATGAACCATATATATGTTCACGAAAATGTCCTTCATCCCCCACACTCCAGGGGCAACTGTGAACCAGTTTGGGTCTGCTATATTTTGATTGGAAATTGGTTGATTCATAAATGAATTTTAGCTGACAGCGTACAATTGTTATTCCCAAATCGCCGCATTGATGTCGCCGGAATTAGGCGCATTGCAGACTTTTTCCGAGAAGGTGTATTTTTGGATTTTGAATACCTGATTTTATCAGCTATTAAAATTCTCTTATGCAGGATAATACAAATGATCAGCCACGTGACAGTGGAGAGAACACAGAAGAATCGAAACCGACCAATGGATCAAATACTGTAAAGGATCCCGATAACTG
>JACCZV010000228.1 GCA_013695775.1 Chitinophagales bacterium
ATCCTGTGCAAACCGTGCATTTACACTGAAGCGCTGCCGACCTTCTACCGTGGTGGTAAGCCGGGTTCCGCCAAGTGCTGATTCAATAAGCATATTCACATCATCCACATTTAATCCATAGCGACCAATTGCATCTTTATTGATGCTGATATTAAGATACTTTCCACCGGTTATCGGATCAACATACAAATCCCTGATTCCTTCAACGCCTTCAAGTGATTTTTTAATTTTTTGAGCGAGTGCCTGAATAGAATCAAGATTCTGACCATAAACCTTTACTCCTACATCTGTTCTGATTCCCGTGGAAAGCATATTGATTCGGTTGATGATTGGTTGTGTCCATCCGTTTGTTACGCCCGGGATTTGAAGTTTTGCATTCAATTCGTTTACAATGTCTTCTTTAGTTAATCCTTCTCTCCATTCCGAATGAGGTTTCAACATCACAATGGTTTCTATCATGCTGATGGGTGAATTATCCGTGGCAGTGCTTGCTCTCCCTGCTTTTCCCAAAACATTTTCCACTTCAGGAACTGATTTAATGATCTTGTCCTGCACCTGTAATATTCGCTTCACTTCAGAATTAGAAACATCAGGCAGTGTAACAGGCATAAAAAGAATAGAACCTTCATCAAGTGGAGGCATAAATTCAGAACCCATTTGAAACATAACAGGAATGGCAATCAATAGAGCAATCACATTAATGCCAATGGTAGTTTTGCGCCATTTCATACACCACCTGATCATGGGTGTATAAATTTTTTCAAGCCGTCGGGTTATTGGATTAGCGCTTTCAGGCTTAAATTTTCCTCTTAGAAAAAATGAAATAAGTACCGGCGCCAGTGTAATCACCAGTAAAGCATCAATAGCGAGAATAAAGGTCTTTGTGTAAGCAAGCGGATGAAATAATTTCCCTTCCTGCCCTGTCAACAGAAATACAGGAAGAAATGATGTGACTATTATCACTGTTGAATAAAATACACCTCTTGAAACCTGCTTACATGCTCTTTCAATGATTTGCATTCTTGTTACAGCATCCGTTTTATTTCCGGACTGATGCTCTGCAAGATTTCGATATGAATTTTCAACCATGATTATTCCGTTATCAACGATCACTCCGATAGCCAGTGCAATGCCGGTAAGTGACATGATATTGGATGACAGTCCGAATGCATTCAGGAGTATAAAGCTTCCTGCCACTGTAATGGGTATCTGTATAATGATACTTAATGCGCTTCTCCAATTGAATAAAAAGAGCAATACAACAACGGATACCATTATCATTTCTTCAATCAGCGTTTTTCTTACAGATGCAATAGCATCTTCTATAAGTGTGCTGCGGTCATAAGCCATTTTAAATTTTACTCCTGCCGGCAATCCTTTTTCTACTTCCTGCATCTTTTCTTTCACATTACGAATTACCTTATCAGCATTCTCGTTGTATCGCATTACAATGATGCCACCCACTGCTTCTCCTTCACCATTTTCATCAAAAATGCCAAGGCGCAAGTCACCGCCCATTTGTACAGTAGCGACATCCCGGATACGAATAGGAACAGAATTGTTTATGCCAACAGGAATGTTTTCTACTTCGTTGATATTTTTAATGTATCCCAGGCCACGAACGATATATCCCATGTCATTCATTTCAAACTTCCTGCCTCCCACGTCGCTGTTGTTAGACCGAACTGATTTCAGCACATCCATCAGTTGAATACCATAGTAGTTTAATTTATAAGGATCAATAGTGACCTGATACTGTTTTTCAAATCCGCCAAAAGAAGCCACCTCACTTACACCCGGAACAGTCTGTAAGGCAAATTTGATATACCAGTCCTGCAAGGCTCTCTGTTCGCCTAAATCCATTCCTTTTGCATCGAGCGTGTACCAAAGAATATGTCCAACTCCTGTACCATCGGGACCAAGACTGGGAGTAACTCCTTCGGGTAGTAATCGCTGGGCATAATTCAGGCGCTCCAATACACGTGAGCGAGCCCAGTATATCTCTGCATTGTCTTCAAAAATGATATAGACAAAGCTCATCCCAAACATTGAGCTGCCGCGAATGTTTTTCACTTTCGGAATGCCTTGTAGATTGGAAACCAGCGGATAGGTTACCTGGTCTTCAATCACCTGAGGCGCCCTGCCCATCCATTCAGTGAAAACGATCACCTGATTTTCGGAAACATCAGGTATGGCATCTACAGGATTTTCTCTTATTGCTATAATTCCAAAAGCGAACAATAATCCTGCACACAGAAGAACAACCCATCTGTTGCGCAGGGCTAATGAAATGAGATTCTCAACCATTACCTATTTGGAAATTTTTTGATCAACCGATCCGCAATGAGGCATCTTTGGTCCCATGTAAGGATTATTATTGATAGCCTTCTCCGTGCTTAACCAATAAGCCCCCTTACCATCCCGAGCCATAGGGCAGAAATCTGAGTATAAAGTAATACTGATTAAAGAAGAATTTTCTACCTCTGTTATCATGTACTGTGATAATTTTGCAAATGATTTTCGCTGCTCCTCGAGATCATTGCCTGAGGCAATTGCAATCAATACGGAGTTTATAGATTCCACCCTCTTTGCATCGGATAATTCTGCTTTACCGATCTTAATTTTCAAATCAGTAGCCGCTTCTTTTACTTTGCTTACATCTTCATAATATAAAGCATCTTTTAGCTGCATATAAGCAGAAAGATATTCAGGCAAAGGGCTATGATTGGTTGACTGACCACAAGCTCCTGCCCCTATAAGGGCAGAAACAATAATGATTAAAATTTGTGCTTTCATGTTTTTCAAATTTTATTTAAGTATTGATTAAAAATGATTTTTTCAAATAGTGAATGCATTATAGATGGAAATGTATGAGGAAATGAATATTATACACTTGCCATCCATACCTGTAAAGGGAAGATATCAGATCAGCAATGATCTGAACAAGATGTGATATCGAACTTCTGATCTTTGAGGCGGATCGTTCAACTTTACAGGAACAACGATAATTGAGTGATCAGCTAAAAGGGAATTATTG
>JACCZV010000230.1 GCA_013695775.1 Chitinophagales bacterium
TTTTAATCCAGATCATTAATTAAATTATTATGGGAAGAGGAGACAAAAGAACAAAGCGCGGAAAAATTACTAAGGGGTCATTTGGAAATAGCAGGCCAAGAGTAGTTCATAAAATTGTGCAGCCTGAGCCTGCAGTAACTGAGGCAGCCGTTGTTCCCAAAGAAGAAGCAAAGAAAAGACCTGCCAAAAAAAAAGAGAAGTAACTCACCGGTAGCTGATTATTAGATGCCCTGTATTACATAGTAAGTTCATATTATAGGTATTCAATATCACACTTAAATAGTACGTGAAGTAAAGGAGGCTACAACGAAAAATTAATTAAGGAGCAAGCCTCTCAATTGCCCAGTTATTCTTATCAATGAGAGTGAATAAAATCCTATCGTGCATCCGGTTGGCACGTCCCTGCCAGAACTCTATGGAAGAAGGAATCACCTTATATCCGCCCCAGTGTGCTGGCCGGGGAATTTCAAAGTTTTCTAATTGATTTGCTACCGCCTTAAATTTTTCTTCCAGCGTTTCCCTGCTCTCAATTACCTCACTCTGTGGGGAGGCAATTGCTCCAAGCTGGCTCCCTTTTGGGCGGCTATGAAAATATGAATCTGATTGTTCGCTTGTAATTTTTTCTACCCTACCCTCTATACGAACCTGCCTATGCAGCTCATTCCAAAAAAAGAGCAGAGCCGCATACGGATTCCATAATAGCTCTTTACCCTTCCTGCTATAATAGTTGGTGAAGAAAAAAAAGTGCTGGCTCTCTATTCTCTTAAGCAATACCATGCGGGCAGATGGTTTATAATCTATGCCCGCAGTGGCCAGGGTCATAGCATTAGGCTCTGGTAATTGCGACTCAATAGCTTCGTGAAACCAGGCTTCAAATTGTAATATAGGATCCTTCATAATGGTGCTCTCATCCAATGACTTGCTGGAATATTCCGTTCTTAATTGTTCCAGCACTTCATTCTTCATATCTTTTTTACAAAAGTATTAATTCATTTGTATGGTGATGAAGCGCTTCAATCAGCATTTCTACTATTATGATATGCTCTATAAGGCCAGTGATTTTCGATTTAAATTTGCTTGAGTCATTGCATCATCTATCGGGGTGTAGCGCAGTTGGCTAGCGCGCCACGTTCGGGACGTGGAGGCCGGAGGTTCGAGTCCTCTCACCCCGACTTAAGCATCTATATTTAACTTGATTTATGGGGTGCAACATATGCACTTCAGTACCTTACCAAGCCGAAGTAGCTCAGCTGGCCAGAGCGTTTGATTCGTAATCAGAAGGTCGGGGGTTCGACTCCCCCCTTCGGCTCTATATCTCTTTGAAGATGCAGAAAAATTTTCTCTGCTAATTTGAACTGCTCCCCTCCTCTTCGTCTTCTCCAATTCCAAAATTCATCATACTTCCAAGCAGGTCTTTGAATTGTACACCCGTCTCCAAGCGGTGTTTACTAACCTGGGAAAATTCCGCCAATCCATGCAGGGCAAATTCCATCATAAAGAGCTGCTCCGGTTTAGATGCTCTGGGAAAACAAGATTTCACCAGGTCATTTAATCCCTTAACAAAGAGCAATTCTTTTTCATATTCAGGCTGAGTTGCATTCTGCAGGAGATCTACCTTATTCCCTTCGCTAAACCAATTGATGATATCGGTATAAACATTAGGAGCTTTTGATCTGGACTTTTTATTCTTTTCCGGATTGGGAAAAATCCCGTCAAATTGCTTCCTTAATGCTTTTCCAATAAGCATTGTAGCAACGGTTGCAATACCCTCTACTTCCCCTTCATAAACCAATTCTACCTTGCCGGTTATAGATGGAAGGATGCCATAAATATCTGAAACACGGGCATATGCTTTTGATTCTTTATTTATGAGCATGCGCCGTTCTATTGTGCTGTATAGATTTTCAAGAGCCGAAATAGTAAGTCTTGCCGATACGCCACTTTTTTTATCTATGAAATCACTTTCACGTGCCTCAAAGGCAGTCTGTTCAATAAGATCAAAAAGAACGGAGGGAATAGTTATGCTTTCCTTTTGGGATTCTGTAATACGCGATTCCTGCTCCGTGATGCTACGGGAGATTGCAATATTTTTTGGATAATGGGTCAGTATCTGGCTCCCGATGCGGTCTTTTAAAGGCGTTACAATAGATCCCCTGTTGGTATAGTCTTCCGGATTTGCAGTAAATAAAAATAAAATATCAAGTGGAAGGCGCATTTTGAATCCCCGTATCTGAATATCGCCCTCCTGCAGGATATTGAAGAGGGACACTTGAATGCGCGCCTGCAGATCAGGTAATTCATTGATCACAAAAATGCTCCGGTGTGAATGTGGTATGATACCATAATGGATCACCCTTTCATCAGAGTAAGGCAGCTTTAAAGTAGCAGCCTTAATGGGGTCCACATCTCCAATAAGATCGGCAACTGAAACATCCGGAGTGGCAAGCTTTTCTGCATACCGTTCATCTCTGTGCAACCAGACGATAGGAGTACTATCCCCCTTTTCTGAGATAAGATCTTTAGCAAAGCGAGAGATTGGCTTCAAGGGGTCATCGTTCATTTCAGAATGCTCCACCACAGGAATATATTCATCGAGAAGCTGAACCATCAACCTGGCAAGGCGCGTTTTGGCCTGCCCCCTAAGGCCAAGCAAAATGATATTATGCCGGGAAAGGATTGCAGTCTGTAATTGTGGAATCACTGATTCATCATATCCCACAATACCTTCGAACACCTCTTTTCTTCCCATTAGCGCTAAAATGAGATTATCACGTATCTCTTCTTTAATTAGTTTGGGCCGGTAATTTATTTTCTTTAGCTCCCCAAGTGTTTTTACTTTCTCTGAGTTCATCCTTCAGTATATAATGGCTTATTAAAAATATCAGCGAACATGCATTCTTCGGTTGCGAACAAAATCCTCGAAGAGGAACGTGCCGACATTGTCCGGTGAAGCATAAAATGCCTTACCACTGTTTGTCTGCGTAAATTCACGTACAAACTGTTGCAGGTATGGATCTTCGGCTATCATAAAAGTTGTGATTGGAATATTCATTCTCTTACATTGGGCTGCCTTGTTTAATGTTTTATTTACTATTTTTCTATCAAGGCCAAAACTGTTCTTATAATACTTGCCATTTTCTTTTAGACACGATGGCTTTCCATCCGTAATCATAAAAATCTGTTTGTTATTGGTTTTTTTGCGACGAAGCAATTCCATGGCAAGATCTAACCCGGCGCATGTATTGGTGTGATATGGACCTACCTGTAAATAAGGCAAATCCCTGATCTCTACTTTCCAGGCATCATCACCAAAAACAATTATGTCAAGGGTATCTTTCGGAAATTTAGTGGTGATAAGTTCGGCCAATGCCATAGCCACCTTCTTTGCTGGTGTAATGCGATCTTCGCCATACAATATCATGCTATGAGAAATATCAATCATCAATATTGTGGAGGTATGAGTCTTGAGTTCCCGCTCTTGTATCTCCAGGTCGTCTTCTGTTAGGTTGAAATCATCAACGCCATGGTTGATCTGGGCGTTGCGAATAGAAGAGGTGACGTTGATGCGATCTACCGAATCCCCAAATACGAAAGGGCGTGAATCAGTAGTAAATTCTTCACCTTCACCGGAAAAAACAGTTTTATGATTACCTGGGCCTGATTTTTTTAATTTACCAAAGATTTCTTCAAGCGAACGTTTGCGTATTACC
>JACCZV010000292.1 GCA_013695775.1 Chitinophagales bacterium
ATGTCTTTGCTGAGTTAATCCATTGCGGAATGTTTCGTTCATCCTCTTCAAGTTCTTTCTGCTCATTCTTCAACTGATCTATCTTTGACTGATTAAATGCGATCTCCCCTTTCTTCATTCCGTCAACTTTCATTTTTCCTTCCCGTTCGCCAATCTCATTCTTTACAGATATCAATCTCTGCCGCACACTCTTCAACTCCTCCTCAAGAGAGATGATTGCATTTTTTCCCTCCACATCTACTTCACCTTTAATAATGCGCACTGCCTCATCATAAGTGAGGCGCGGAAACTTTTTATTTATAAGATTTTCAAGAATGGTAGTATCACGTCCAATGAATTTAAATTCACTTTCACATTCTTTCAGCACTGATTGTACTACAGATTTCAGCATTGATTCAATCAGCTCCATGTTCATGTCAAGATCATAAAATGCCATCTCTGGTTCTATCATCCAGAACTCAGAGAGGTGCCGTCTCGTTTTTGATTTCTCTGCGCGGAATGTTGGACCAAACGTATATATCTTTCCCATCGCCATTGCCATGGCTTCCCCATACAATTGCCCTGACTGAGAGAGGTAGGCAGGCTGTCCATAAAAATCCGTTTCAAACAATGTGCTTGTACCCTCTACTGCATTTCCTGTAAAGATGGGGGCATCAGCCTGCACGAATCCCTGTTCATTAAAAAAGGCATGAATAGAAAAAATGATCGCATTTCGAATGCGCATTATTGCCCATTGCCGTTGAGACCGGAGCCATAGATGCCTGTTATCCATTAAGAAATCTACGCCGTGTTCCTTTTTCGATATTGGATATTCTGATGCAATATTTATAACTTTTAAATTTGTCACCTGCACCTCATAACCACCAATTTGACGATCGTCTTTCACCACTTTTCCGCCTACTATAATTGAGCTTTCCATTGTTACCTTACCAGCAACTTCAAAACTTTCAGCCGATACAGATTTTTCGTCTATAACACATTGACAAAAGCCGCTGCCATCACGAAGAATGATAAAAAAAATTCCCTTACCAGAACGCTTATTTGCTGCCCAGCCTTTTAAGGTTACCTCCTGACCCTCATACTGAGGAAGGTTTCTGATATCAATTTGTTTCACTGCTATATTTAGTGAGAATTCCTGGCGAAAAGATTTATGAAAGGGGCGAAAATAACCATTATATTTACTTTGGTTCAACCACAAAAACTATCATGATAAATTCTTTACTGCCTATCTTTGCCACCATCATATTCACGACAGACACATGTTGAAGCAAGGTCAATTTCAGAAAATGTTGCAGAAGCTGTCGCCTCAGCAGATTCAGCTTATTAAGCTGCTGCAGGTTCCGACTGACTCGCTTGAAGAACGTATAAAGGAAGAGCTTGAAGCAAATCCTGCACTGGAAGAGGGTCTTACTGATGACGGCACTGATGAGGAGATAACAGATAAACAGGAGGATGCAGATGATACCCATGAGGATGAAGAAGAAAAAACTGAACCAGAAGAATCTGAGGCAGACAAAGAGGATATAGAAGAAGACACATTGAAATCGGAAGAGCCAGAGGCAGAAAAGGAGGAGGAAGATTTTTCTGTTGATGACGAACCGGATTTGAATGATTACATGGATGATGATGAGGTGGGAGATTATAAAATGCGGGATGAGAACTATCCTGAGCGGGATGATAAGCGTGTGTTGCCCGTACCTGTTTCAAGAAGCTACCATGAATACCTGGAAGAACAATTGGGAATGGAAGAGGTAGATGACATAACCCAGGCTCTTGGTGAATATGTAATTGGAAGTATTGATGATGATGGCTATCTGCGACGACCGCTGGATGCCATGGTAGACGACCTCGCCTTTTCTCAAAACGTAATGTGCACAGAAAAAGATCTTAATGAGATTTTAAAGGTCATACAGCAGTTCGATCCACCCGGAACCGGCGCGCGCAACCTGCAGGAATGCCTTCTGCTGCAACTCGAGCGAAAAGAAAATAATCCACACATAAGAACGCTTGCCATCAAAGTGATCACAGAACATTTTGATGAATTTGTAAAAAAACATTATGAGAAGCTGCAAAAACAAATGGAGGTGGACGATGACCTCTTTAAGGAGGTGATCAATGCAATCATTCGCCTCAACCCTAAGCCGGGCAGCGCTTATACAGGTTCTGGTGATCTGGAAAAGATTATCATCCCGGATTTTTATATCACAAACAATGACGGGGAGCTTGAACTTTCTCTAAACCAGATGAACGTGCCCGAGCTTCGTATCAGCCAGGCCTTCAGGGATATGCTTAGAGATTACCAAAAGGGTCAGAAAAAAGATAAGCAACAGCGTGAGGCTGTAATGTTTATAAAGCAAAAGATAGATTCTGCCAAATGGTTTATTGATGCAATCCGGCAACGTCAGCAGACACTGCTGCTTACGATGAATGCTATTATGGAATATCAATATGATTATCTCATAAGTGGGGATGAAACAAAGTTGCGCCCGATGATACTAAAAGACATTGCTGAACGTACGGGCCTTGATATCTCCACAGTTTCCCGTGTAGCAAACAGTAAATATGTACAGACGGAATGGGGTACACTAAAGCTGAAATCATTCTTTTCTGAATCTCTTTCTACTGATAGCGGTGAAGAGGTTTCCACGAGGGAAGTAAAAAAGATATTGATTGATTTCATCTCTGTTGAAAATAAAAAAAAGCCTTTATCAGATGAAAAGCTTACTGAGCTGCTAAAGGAAAAAGGATACAACATCGCCCGTCGCACAGTAGCAAAATACCGGGAGCAGTTGGAGATTCCTGTTGCGAGGTTGAGAAAGGAACTTTAAGGTATATTCAGTTGAAGACGATAGCCAACCTGCTCTCATTTATTTTCCATCCAATCATTCTTCCCACCTACGTTTTCCTTCTAATCTATTGGACCAATCCGCTGCTTTTTTCAAATTACGACAAAGCCGACTTAGGAAGAATTTTTCTTACTGTCTTCATCAACACTTTTGCATTTCCTCTTATTGCCATCTTGCTCATATGGCGACTGGGTTTTGTAAAATCTTTGAAGATGGAATCACAACAGGAGAGGTTGGTGCCTTTTATTACAAGCGGTGCACTTTACATATGGACGTATGTTGTATTTAGAAAATCTGGATTGCCGGAAATTTTAAGTATAGTAATTCTCGGAGCAACCATTACATTGTTCGCATCCTTTCTAATAACTATTTTCAGAAAGGTGAGCATACATGCCAGTGCAATGGGATGTTTATTTATTCTTACACTGGCATTATGCCTGCTTTCACAGGGAGATTATCATATCCTTTTAATGGGTATTGTCGTGATAGGAGGAATAATCTGCAGCAGCCGTATGATTTTAGGTTCTCACGACACCTCAGAAATTTCACTCGGCTATTTCATCGGAGTGATGAGTCAATTGGTGGCATTGAAATTTTATTGAAGGGAGCTGCCTACATTTATTTATAAATAATACTTATACAACTTCCACCTTCAAATTATTCTTTATCACCATCAGATCCTTTTCCATCTTTTCCACCAATGCAAGCAGTTCATCCTTATTTCTGGCGGGCTCAGGAATTTCACTGCTGATAAAATTCACAAACTTCCACACCTCCTTCACCTCATTTACATCCAGTTCATAAGGTTTATATTCTGTATTTAGTGAATGCAGCTCGAGCTTCTTTTTTTTCTTCAGCTGATTCACAACATTTTTAAAGACAATTCCCTCTTCTATAGTAAGGAGAATATAAGCCTGGCCATTTTTTATGTCGTGCCAGTTCTCTATATACTCACCAATTACCCAGCTCTTATCAGGAATCGGCAACATTGAATCGCCATCAATTTGAAACATGCGGTATTTACGATCATCAAAAAGAATTGGCAACTGGAAGGTCGGCAACTTTTTAATGAAGTCAGGATCTGCATATCCATTCTTATAACCCGCCTTTGCTTTGATAGGTACCGCTTCTATATTTTCTTTATTCTCACTGTCAACTGTTGTAGCAAGCACGCGAAGTTTGCTGCCAGTTATATATATGTCGTGGCCTTTTTCCAATTCAGACAATTGAAATCCGGAGAGCTTTCCCAAATCCATTTTAATTAATGTATCAATGGATACTTTATAATATTTGGAGAAGCCCATCAGTGCTCCGAGCGTGGGATTTTTCACGCTGCCATTCTCATAGCTGTTCAGCGTTGAACGGCTTATGCCCAGCTCTCGGGCTACTATGTCCTGTGTTTTGTTTCTCCTTGTGCGTAGAAGCTTTATGTTGCTGCTGAATGTCATTGTTATTTATTTTTATAGGCCCGGTAAGTTTTTAAATGCAAGAGAGTAGTTAAAAGCCTTTTTTTGAATTAAATTTTTTTAGCGGAGTTTATTAACTCTTTATTTGTAGCTTTTCTTTAGAAGAAAAGTGACCAAAAGAATCGCGATTGCCAAACGGCTCCGCCAGGCAATCGCCGGCTCGCGCACGGTTTCAATTTTAATGAGTACATTAATACCACATCTATTGTTTCTTAAC
>JACCZV010000283.1 GCA_013695775.1 Chitinophagales bacterium
CCCATGTTATCGTCAGGCCCTGAATCTCTTCCCATTCAGCACTTGCTCTAGGAACAAATGACGGGGGATCAGTGCCTCTGATGCCATCATTCCGCAGCAGGTAATTAGGTAGTTGAAGCCTTTCTTCTTCGGTAAGCCAATGAGGAAGGTTTTGCGAAAATGCTGTTCCTGATAAAAGCGAAAGAAGCAGAAAGAAGAGAGTAGTTGTTTTTTTCACGGAAAACAAGATTTGAGTGATGTATGTTGGAGGTTAAAAGTAGTTTATTGTTTGCACACGTCTGTTAGTGTATGTCAGTGTCGTTATTCGTGCAACGGAAAAGGATGGTGCTCTCTCCTTAAAAACTCTAAGGCGCCCTTAGTTCTTAGAATGGTAATACAATGCAGAACAATTTTCCGGGATAAATATCTCCTGAGCTTTAGATAAAAGCTCCTCAGGTGAAACACGCAGATAATTATTCACCTCCTCATTAACCAGCCTTGCATCACCAAGCAATTCATAATAGGCAAGGTTCATGGCTCTATGCAGCAATTCAGTTTCAGCAAATACGAGATGAGACTCTACACGATTTTTAACTTTCGTAAGCTCCTTCTCATCTATTTGCTTGTCTGTAATTTTTGAGATTTCTATATCGATGGCCATTTCTGCTGCCTCCATCTTTACACCTTTCACGAGTTTTCCCTCTACTACAATCAGTCCCGGATCAATAGAGCCTGTCTGGTAAGCATGGATTTCAGAGAATAATTTTTTTTCTTTAACCAGGGCCTGATACAACCTGCTTGATTTTCCGCCGGAGAGGATATCTGTTGCGAGGTCGGCGGCAAAATATCCATCTTCCATCCGGGCGGGCATATGCCAGGCTTTATATATTGCGTCCAATGGAACGTCAGCTTCTACAGACAAACTCCTGAATTCTTTTTGACGCAGCTCAGGGGGCAGCATTCTCTGAGGCGGCTTTCGGGAAGCAATGTCTCCAAACCATTTTTCTGCAAGAGTAAAAATTTCGTCTGTCTTCACATTTCCTGCAACTACCAGTATCGCATTATCCGGACAATAGTATTTATTAAAGAAGGATCTTACATCGCTGAGCATTGCATTTTCAATATGCTCCAGCTTTTTACCTATTGTGGGCCATTGATAAGGATGAGTGTGATAAGTTAACTCGCGCAGCTTATGCCATACATCGCCATATGGCTGATTGATGTAATGCTCTTTATATTCTTCGCAGACCACTTTTCGCTGTACCTCAAGTGAATCTTCGCTAAAGGCCAAACCATGCATCCTGTCCGATTCAAGCCAGAATGCCGTCTCCAGGTTTGGTGCCGGAAGGGTTTCATAATAGTTTGTAATATCAGTAGAGGTAAAAGCATTGTTTTCACCCCCGGCTTTTTGCAGGGGCTCATCAAAAACTGCTATATTCATTGAACCGCCAAACATCAGGTGCTCAAAGAGATGGGCGAACCCTGTTTGTTCAGGCGACTCATCGCGTGAACCTACGTCATAAAGCACATTTATCGCTGCCAGTGGCGTTGATGCATCTTCATGAACTAAAACCTTTAGTCCATTATCTAGTTGTCGTCTGTTAAAGTCAATCATATAACCAATCGTAAGGGTTTAAAATTACTTATTAGCATGGAATTCCTTTATGACATGCAGAAACTCATCCCTCGGAATGACCTTCGCACCCATCCCTAAAAGATGAGGAGTTGGTACCTGGCAGTCAATCATTGAATAGGATTCACTTTCAACGAGATGCAGGAGTGCAATTTTGGATGCATTGTTAACACGGTGAAACATGCTTTCACCACAAAAAAGTCTTCCGACAGCTACTCCATAGATACCACCCACGAGCTCTTTATCTTGCCATACTTCCACAGAATGGGCATGCCCGGCATAATGAAGCGCGACATAAGCATCAATAAATTCGTCATTGATCCATGTGGAAGAATATTTTTTAGTATGAACCTCTGCACAGAAACGGATAACTCGCCCGAAAGCCTGATCTTCAGTGAGGCGAAATTTACCGGAACGCATCACCTTTTTCAAACTTCTGCTGGCATGGAACTCATCTTTTATAATCACCATTCTTTCGGGAGGGCAAAACCAGTATATATCTCCATCGTCCATAAACCATGGGAAAATTCCATTGCTGTAAGCAAGGAGTAAACGATCAATACTTAAATCTCCGCCTATAGCAAGCAAACCTTCATCATCAGTGAAAAAAGGATTAGGAAACCATAAGTTTTTATCGAGGAGGAACATCTTTAAAATTACCATCTTCCAGAATAAAAGATTAATCCCTATGGTGAGCTAATGCGTTATTGTCGGCTATTACTAATTTTATGCAATGAAGTATCTATTATTTATATTGATAAACATCCTCTTAATAACAGCCTCTTCATGCCTACGAACAAATGATGTAGATGCAGAGCAAGGCCTTGATTCACTGGCAAAAAAGGATTCTATAAACCCTCAGATCAGTGCACTTTCAAATAAGATAAAAAAAGACCCCTCAAATCCCGATAATTATTTTATTCGCAGTAATGTCTTCGTGCAATTGAACAATTTACCAGCCGCGTTTAAAGACATTTCACAGGCTATTGCTCTGGATTCTACGAATCTTAAATATTATTTCGCGATAGCAGATGTTTACTTAAATGGCGGCTCTGCAGACGGTGCTATAGATGCTTTTCGAACCATCATCAGGCTCGATCCAAAAAATGTGGATGCAATTGTTAAGCTAAGCAAGGTGTATTTTTATAAGAAAGATTATAAAAACTCTCTTAATGAACTTACGAAAGTGCAAGAGCTCGACGAAAATAATTCTGAACCCTTTTTTATTATGGGAATGAACTTCAAAGAGATGGGTGATACCGCCCGCGCATTGGCCTCTTTTCAAAAGGCAATACAGGTGAAGCCCGATTTCTACGATGCCTACATGCAGTTAGCACTGTTAAGCAGCAGAAATGCAGGAAGCCAGGCACCTAAATATTTTGACAATGCGATCCGCCTCGATAGCTTTAGTAGTGAAGCTTATTATGGCAAAGGGAAATTTTACCAGGATCATGATGAATTAGAAAAAGCCAAAACAACCTACATGAAATTGATAGCCGTAGATCCCCAATATGAAAACGCATACTTCAACCTGGGATTCATATACATCAAACAAGATTCCATTGATAAGGCATACAGAATGTTTGACTATGCTATTAAGGTGAAGCCTACATATGCTGAAGCCTATTATTACAGGGGATTGTGTTCACTGGAAAAAGAAAATACAGCACAGGCAGCGGCAGATTTCAGGCAGGCAATAACTTTAAAACCCAAATATGAAGCTGCTGAAAAAGAATTGGCTGCGTTAACACAGAATTCAAATTGAGCTGCGTAGCATGTATTAGCTGCTTCATCGAAGTAATGGGATTTGTATTTAAGAGGAGAATATTATAAATGATGATCGAAATAACTTTTCCGGATGGTGCCGTCCGTCAATATGAAAAAGGAATCACTGCGCAGGAGATTGCCCAATCTATAAGTGAGGGATTGGCTAAAAAGATACTTGCTGCAAAGGTGAATGGCAGTGTTATCGAATCTTCACGACCTATTGAAAATGACGCTACATTAAAATTGTTAACCTGGGAAGACCCGGAAGGAAAGGCTACACTCTGGCATTCCTCCGCCCACTTAATGGCAGAGGCCCTGGAGGCATTTTATCCGGGTATAAAATTCGGGTATGGTCCTCCGGTTGAAAATGGCTTTTATTACGATGTGGATTTGGGTGGAAGACTTTTAACTTCTGAAGATTTCAAGAAGATTGAAACGAAGATGGCGGAGCTTGCCGCAAAGAACAATCCCTATATACGCAGAGAAATATTGAAGGAAGAAGCATTAAATTATTTCACAGAGAAAGGTGATGGGTACAAAATAGAAACCATTCATGAGTTGAAAGATGGCGAAATCACATTTTATGAACAGGGCAACTTTACCGATCTATGCCGTGGCCCTCATCTGCCTCACACCGGATTTATAAAAGCCATCAAGCTAATGAACATCGCCGGTGCTTATTGGAAAGGTGATGAAAACAATAAACAGCTTACCCGCATCTATGGCATCACCTTCCCGCGGCAAAAGGAACTTGATGAATACCTTCAATTGCTCGAAGAGGCGAAAAAGCGCGATCACAGGAAGATCGGCAAAGACCTGGAGCTATTTATTTTTGATGATGACGTAGGTCAGGGAATGCCTTTATGGTTACCCAACGGCGGAGCAATGATTGAAGAACTTGAATCTTTGGCGAAGAGAACAGAAGAGCGGGCCGGATACCACCGTGTGAAATCACCCCACATAGCTAAAGAATCTATGTATTTGAAGAGTGGACATCTTCCCTTCTATGCCGAATCTATGTTTCCACCCATGGATGTTGATGGCACAAAGTATTATCTGAAAGCTATGAACTGTCCGCATCATCACAAGATTTTTTCAGCAGTGCCCCGGAGTTATAAAGACCTCCCACTCCGCCTTGCAGAATACGGAACTTGTTACCGCTATGAGCAGTCAGGAGAATTATTCGGGTTGATGCGGGTGCGCGCACTGAACATGAATGACGCTCATATCTATTGCAGTGAAGATCAGTTTGAAGCTGAGTTCAGGGCCGTGAATGAGATGTATCTGAAATATTTTAAAATCTTTGGGATTGAAAAATATGTGATGAGATTCTCGACCCATGATCCGGAAAAGCTTGGTAAGAAATACCTTGATCTACCCGAACTATGGAAGAAAACGGAAGACATGGTCCGCAATGTCTTAATAAATTCAGATATCCCATATGTCGAAGTACCTGATGAAGCAGCATTTTATGGCCCCAAGATAGACGTGCAGATCTGGAGTGTGATCGGAAGAGAATTCACCCTTGCAACAAACCAGGTAGATTTTGGCCAGCCCCTGCGTTTTGAATTAACCTTTCAAAACAAAAACAATGAGCCCGAAACCCCGATAGTAATACATCGTGCACCACTCGGCACCCACGAAAGGTTCATCGGCTTTTTGATTGAGCACTATGCCGGTAACTTTCCGTTATGGCTGGCCCCCAGGCAGGTGATCATACTTCCTATCAGCGATCGTCACCTCGACTATGCTGAAAAGATTCTCTCAATGCTAAGACAAGAGAGAGTTCGTGTAGAAGTAGATCACAGGAGCGAAAAAATAGGAAAGAAGATTCGTGATGCAGAGATAAAAAAGATTCCCTACATGCTGGTGGTTGGAGACAAGGAGGCTCAGGAGGAGATGGTAAGTGTTCGTAAGCACGGATCAGGTGATCAGGGACAGGTGTCAATAAGAGAGTTTATCACCAACATAAATAAAGAAGCAACGGTGAATTGACACTAACCATTCTCCTTTGTGCAGCGATAGTAAAAGAAGTAATGATGGCTAAAGATTTTTGAATCGGGCTTCATTAAGCTACTTTTGCTCGATAAGGCTATTTTAGAATGATATAGTAATTGCTCATTTTATCTTTGTAAACGCACTTATAAATATCTATTTTCCTCACAAAAAACAACCACACGCTTGGCAATAGACCGAAGAAAACCCAGAGAGCTCGAACACCGAATCAATAATCTTATACAGGCTCCCCAAGTCCGGCTATCCGGAGATAATGTTCCCAATGGAATTTTCACTACAAGGGAGGCTTTAAACATGGCCCTGGAAAAGGGGCTTGACCTGGTAGAAATAGCAGCCACGGCAAATCCGCCGGTATGCAGAGTTGTAGATTATAATAAATTTCTTTACGACAAGAAGAAAAAGGAAAAAGAGCAGAAAGCCAAGGCAGTAAAAAATGTTGTGAAAGAGATTCGCTTCACACCAAATACTGACGATCATGATTTCGAATTCAAGACCCGTCACGCTGAAAATTTTTTAAAGGAGGGGGCCAAAGTAAAGGCCTATGTTCAGTTTCGGGGAAGAACCATATTATTTAAAGAACGCGGTGAGTTGCTGTTGCTTAAGTTCGTGGAACGGTTGGTTGATGTTGGGAGTCTGGAACAACTGCCCCGTCTGGAAGGCAACAGGATGCATATTGTTATCAATCCAAAGTCACATAAGAAATAAGGTGAACTGACGGATCGCAGAAATTTTTTCTTGTAGCAAAAGATTTATTTTTAAATTGCTATTTGTGCTGCAGAAGCATCCTTGCGTTACCATCAAACTGTAGTACCGGATCATAATTTTTCTGCAATTTGTTCCAATCTTCATTCATGATATAATAGAAGGGAGTGTTGGAAGTAGTATCTGTTTCTTTATGGTAGGGAACAAGGTCTATCCACGCCGACTTACCGGTCTGGATATAAAATGTGAAAGCCGGATTGAACAGCCACGAAGTGTTCAGTTGAATTTTTTCGAGCTGATGATCCTTCCGGTAAGTGTCAAGATATTTAATAACATCATATGTATTCTGATCATACGCCCACTCCCGCACATGCTTCATTTGCAAGGCGGATATCTGATGATATAACCCCAATGCGATCAAAATTCCGGCAATCACATTTCCTGCTCTCCTCCATTTCAATCGTACCTCTCTTATGCCAAAAAGAAAAGGGGCAATGAACAATGGATAATAGCTTAAGGCAGTTCGCCCGGTTAAATTGGGAGTTCCCAGCGACGTAGTTTGTATCAAATTCACAACAATGGTAAAAACCAGAATTAAAAAACTTAGCACCAAAGGATCCTCGAAAACCAACAATGCTTTTCGGTAAATCTTTAAATGCACCACCTCAAACAAGGCGAAAAATATGAAAATTACAACCCACGCAAACACATCAGCGTGCAATGCAAAGTAACTGACACCATACTGGGAATTACCTATGAGATTAGACAGCGTATCTCGGTAAAAGCCATTAGCACTCCAGTAAACAAATTGGTTTGTCGACTGCATTTTATGAATTGGAGTATAGCATAACGCTGCAAAAGCGAGGATAAACAGGAGCATCAGGGCCAAATGAGTACTGAAATATCTCAGTGAATATTTCTTACTTAAAAAGCTCCCGAAAAGAATCAGCATAAGCAATGCGTTTACTGAAACGAAAAATATCAGAAGTGTAAAATTTGCATACGCTGCCAGTGAAGCAAAAACCAATGTCAACCATAAAAACCTGATACGCCTTTCTTCCCCGAAGCGCAGACAATAAAATAATGAGCCAACCATGAAGGCATTCGACATGCCATACCCGCGCGCGAGGCCGAAAAAATCAAGGAGATAAGGATTACACAGGAAGCAGACAAAAACGGCGAGATACAATAAAGAAGTTTTATTATTCGATTGCCGATCCAGAAAATATCTTCTGGCAATACTCCAGATAATTACTGAGTACAGCACGAATGATAGCACATTTGGAAGGCGGCATGTAAAGGTTGAAACGTCAAAAAGTAAAAATGAGAGTTTGATTAAAATTGAATTCAGAATGTGATTCGATGGCCAGACATCAGGAAATTTAATAAGTTGCCATACAGTAAATGTTGGATAATATATCGCTGACGCAACTTCATCATGTGTAATGGGAACTGAATAAGCTTTAATGATTACAATAAGGAGAGTAAGAAATATTAGGATGGCAGGCAAAATCCACTGAAGCCATGGTAGATATTTCATGAACAAATTTATCAAAAGTCACATAACAATAAGGCAGCTATAAACTTCACTGCTTAAACTCACTTTGTCATTTCGAACTACGTGAGAAATCTCAACATAGACTGCTGAGAGCTGAGAGATTTCTCCTATCGTCAAAATGATGAGTGTATTGTCAAGTTATTTGAAGAGGTTTATTTGAAGCTTTCCGTCTTTCGAACTACGTGAGAAATCTCTGGGATTAGTTAACAATCACCTGCTTACTAAACATTATATTATTAGCGGTTAGGGCAACTAAGTCAAGATATCTTTTGTATAGACAAGTTGCCCAATAGAATTGAAAAAGTTTTCTATACAGTATTTCGGACAACAGGAATCAACCGTAAGGGTTTGGTTTCCATCAGAAGCAACGTTAAAA
>JACCZV010000303.1 GCA_013695775.1 Chitinophagales bacterium
ATATCTGGCAACGAAATAGGGGCAATTAAACTGAATAAATCATCAAATTTCGGTTATGTTTCTTTTAATGGAATAAAAACTGAAGGGAATGCCGCTGTTTCGATTCTGGATAATAAGATTGGAAATTCTACAGCAGCAAACATTTCAAGCAATTTTACGCAAGGGCTGCTTACAGGCATTAATATAAGTAACTCTGCCTCCGGACTGATAGCAAGCGGAAATACTATTATTAATTTTTCTCTCACAAGCACTTCTACATCTGGCAATACTGCGGAAATTGTTGGTATTGATGTAAACTCCCCAAGCGGAACGGTTACCCTTTCCAATAATATTATTTCCAACCTTTTTTATTCAATGAATCCCAATGCAGATGATGTTGTTACCGGCATACGGTCTGCAGAGTTTACAGGTGCGATATACACGATCACTGCCAATACTATCAGTAGTCTTTCGAGTAATTATTCAAGCGGTTTCAGCTATTCTTATCTTTATGGGATGGATTTCGACCTTGAATCATCGGGAAATATAACTTCATCAAATCAAATATATGGGCTTTATATGGATAACACCGGTTATTTGTATGGCATTAATGTAAATTATGCGGGCTGTACATTTACCAACAATATGATATCAGTCGGATATGGAATACCGACTAATAAGAGTATAGGTTGCACGGGAGTCTTTTTGCAGCAGACCTATAATTATCCTGAATACTTTTATTTTAATACCATTATATTAGGGGGGACTTCGAGTTTCGCTAATTATACCTATGCTCTTTATGGAGGTGCTCTTGCTTCAGGATCTACAATAATTAACAATATTATAATTAATGACAGAGCCGTTACTGGAACAAATGGTTTACCTGATGCGGCTATGTGGCTCAGTTCTCTATTTGGTGTTACATCTGATTATAACCTTCTATATGTAAACCCGGCTGTTAATTACTTAATACATACGGGAAGCGGCTCTTATACTACTCTTACTGCCTGGAAAACCACTGGTAAAGATGTAAATTCCATTTCATCTCCTCTGGCCTTTGTTGATCCGCAATCTGATCTCCATTTAATATCGGCTGATTGTGAGATAGTCTCAGACAAGGGAACTCCTGTATCAGGCATAACCCTGGATATTGATGGTGAATCCCGTGATCCGGTAAATCCTGATATTGGCGCAGATGAATGTTTCCTTATTCTTCCCATCGAGCTGATCGCCTTTAGTGCCGAAGTTATTCATCATTCTTCTGTGCTCGTTTCCTGGACTACTGCGAGCGAAATAAACAATGATTATTTTGAAGTGGAAAGAAGCAAGGATGCGGAAATCTTTGAAGCAATCGGAATAGTGGCCGGCAGCCTGTTCAGTGATAGTCACAAAGAATATCAGTTTGAGGATACCAATCCGCTTCAGGGAATTTCTTATTACCGTTTGAAGCAAGTTGATACAGATGCTTCTATCACTTTCAGCCCTTGGATGGTTGTTGAAATTGCAGATGAGCAGCCAATTATATTCTCTCCCAATCCGGTAAATGACAATCTAACAGTGAGCAATATATTTTTTACAAATGATGAAAATATATTGATTTCACTTTATGACATTACGGGAAGATTGGTGCTAACCAAATTAATGCATACTTCGGATGCAGTCCTTAATGTAAAATCATTATCACCGGGTTTGTATTATCTGTCTGCAGAATATGGCAGTCATATTTATAATTCAAAGCTTGTGAAACAATAAGGATTAATTATCATGTGTTTGCATTCCTTCGTTGAGTAAGTTTTACTTGAAAGTATGCAGCCACTATTGATAATATGTGGCGTGCCTAATGCCTCGACTTTAAGCTTGTCAAATGCCGATAGATTGAAAGACCGGCCAATTTGTATTTTTTGTGATCCACATCTTCAACATTTCTACAGAATTAACAACTACATTTCCATTAAATTTTTGAAATGAAGATCCTGGTTGTTGAAGATGAAAAACAACTGTTAGATTCTGTTATTAGCTACCTCCAAAAGGAGGGTTTTATTTGTGAAGAAGCGTTGAGCTTCTCTGCTGCTGCCGATAAACTGGCAATCTATGATTATGATATAGTAATGATTGACATCACCCTACCCGATGGCAATGGCCTCGATCTCCTTCAAATAATGAAGAAGGAACATTCCGACACTGGCATCCTGATCGTATCAGCAAAAAACTCATTAGATGATAAGTTAAAGGGATTAGACTTGGGTGCAGATGACTATATCACGAAACCCTTTAAGAAATATTCTCCTGAATGAATTACTCTGGCGCCTCCTTTAGAACAGACGACTCCGTCCCCTCCTTTCTTGGTTCCTTGAAAAACTGTCGCTGAAATAGTATGATCAAAATAACACCGGTTGTGATGGCAGCATCGGCGATGTTAAATATTGGGCGAAAGAAAATAAAGTAATCACCACCCCAGAAAGGTATCCATCCCGGTAGGAAACCCTCATAAACAGGAAAATAGAGCATGTCAACTACCCTGCCGTGCAGCCATCCTGCATAGCCTCCCTCATCTGGAAAGAGCGTAGCAATATTTTGAGGATTACTTTCTGAAAATATCTTCCCGTAAAAAACAGAATCGAGAATGTTTCCTATTGCACCGGCCATGATCAGTGATATGCTGACAATAAAACCAGCATGTGCTCTTTGCTTCACCAGTCGTACAAGATAATAGCCAATAACTCCAACTGCCAGCAAACGGAATAAGCTGAGCAGCAGCTTTCCATTGTCGCCACCCAGCGACATTCCGAAGGCCATACCTTCGTTCTCTATAAAATAGAGATAAAACCAATTGGTGACTCTAAGGCTTTCGGTATAATAAAAATGGAGCTTTATCCAAAACTTGAGGCTTTGGTCGAGTGCAAGCACCAGGAAAATAACAATAAGCGGCCTAAAGAACCTCAAGAGTGCGACTGAATCCTTTTAGCTTCCATGCTAAGGGTTGCGTGAGGAACAGCCTTCAGACGGTCCTTATCTATAAGCTTGCCGGTAACGCGGCAAATCCCATAGGTTTTGTTCCGGATACGCACCAGGGCTTTATCCAGATGGTCCATATACATAATCTGGCGGGCAGCCATCTGATTAAGATATTCCCGCTCCATGCTGCTGGAGCCATCATCGGAAGAGGCGAATTTATTTTCAGTGTCGTCGGTGCCATTGTCACCTCTGCGGTTTATCTGATCCTGCAGATATTTAAGCTCCCGCCGGGCTGCCTCAAGCTTATCCACAATAAGCTGCTTGAACTCTTCCAGTTCTGAATCATTGTAACGGGTTCTGGCTTCCTGCTGCACTCTTTTTTCAGTCTGCATGGGGGTTGCAAATCTCTTAGTGGCTCCCTGATCATCTGATGTTCCAGGCAATAAGCTGGTGATTGGCTTTACCACCCTTTTAATTACTGATTTCAGCTTCGATGTAAGAGGCTTCTCTTTCTCAGGCGGGGTTAGGGGTACCAATAATGCTTTGCCATTAGGTTTCGGCTCCCGCGTAATTTTTTTAAGAGACGGACCTGAGATTTTCTTAGGCACTCCAGCCTGTTTTTTAGAATCAGCCCTGGATTCCTTAACGGCAGCCGGGCGACTTTTAGAGACAACTGACTTCAGAGGCTTAACCGCAACTTTTTTGCTATTCGCCATCGTCACAATAAATTTTTAGGTGAGATAATTACTTTTACCGGGAAATCATTCACATCAATGACCATAGCATCCTTTAGTGAATCGACCAACTCTAACTGGTCGGCTAAAATTTCGGCGCAAATATAGCTCTTAAAATTTATTACCGATGAATTTATGAGGTCATGCTTTTCGATGGAAACGTTTATGCGATCCACCACATTAAGATCTATCTCTTTGCGCATCTTTTGAATTTTGTTAACCAGTTCCCGCGCATTCCCTTCATCCTGAAGTGTTTCTGAAATGCTCACATCTAACGCAACTGTTAATTCACCCTCGTTTGTAACCTGCCATCCCGGAATGTCTTCAGAGATTATTTCCACTTCGGTATCTTTTATCGTAATTGTTTCATCGTCAATTATCAACGTCAGTAATCCATCAAATTCAAGCTGTTGAATCTGTTCCTGATCAAGGTTTAGGAGTTGCTCATTCACGGCCTTCATTCTTTTGCCGAGCCTTGCCCCCAATAACTTGAAATTAGGCCTCACCTTTTTCTGTACCATCCCCGAAGTGTCGGTCACAAAATCCAGCTCCTTCACATTAACTTCCGCCAGAATCAAGTCACGAACCTTCAAAACCTGATCCCTGAAATGCTCACTGGAATAGGGAATCATCATCCGGCTCAGCGGCTGCCGAACCTTTATGTTCACCTTTTTACGAAGTGATAATACCATTGACGAGATTTCCTGAGCCCACTGCATCCGCTGTTCGAGCACCGGATCTACGAGGGTGACATCATATTTTGGATAGGTTGTAAGGTGAATAGAACGTTCCTTCTTTCTTCCGGTTACGCTATTTAAATTCTTGAACAACCACTCCGAAAAAAAAGGAGCAATCGGAGCCATCAGAGCTGTAAGTGTTTCCAGGCAGATATATAGAGTTTGGTAAGCAGCAATTTTATCCTCCTCATATTCCCCTTTCCAAAAACGACGGCGGCAAAGACGGACGTACCAGTTGCTAAGCCTCTCATCTACAAAAACCTCAATTGCTCTTGCTGCCTTCGTAGGCTCATATTGCTCAAGGTTTTCTTCAACTTCGCGTACCAGAGAATTCAGTAGCGAAATCACCCAGCGGTCAATCTCCTGCCGATCCCCTATTGGTACATCCGCTTCTTTATATATGAATGAATCGATGTTTGCATAAAGCGCGAAGAATGCATAGGTATTGTATAAGGTGCCGAAGAGTTTTCTTCTAACCTCATCTATCCCGTTAGAGTCGAACTTCAGGTTGTCCCACGGCTGTGAGTTGCTTATGAGATACCAGCGGGTGGCATCGGCGCCGAATTGTGCCATCAATTCAAAAGGCTCCACCACATTACCAAGTCGCTTAGACATTTTATTACCGTACTTGTCTAGGACCAGTCCGTTAGCCATCACATTCTTATACGCTACCGAATCAAAAAGCATTACTGCAATCACATGCAGCGTAAAAAACCAACCCCGTGTCTGGTCTACACCCTCTGCAATGAAGTCTGCCGGAAAGCTGGCCTTGAAAGCTTCTGTATTTTCAAAGGGAAAGTGCCATTGGGCATAAGGCATGGCACCCGAATCGAACCATACATCTATAAGACCAGGAACACGTTTCATCGGCAGTCCTCTTTCAGATATTAGGATGATGTCGTCAACGAAGGGCTTATGGAGATCAAGCTTTAGCTTTCCATCCACAATCTCAAGATTAAGCTCACTGTTAAAC
>JACCZV010000311.1 GCA_013695775.1 Chitinophagales bacterium
ATTTAAATGTTTTGTAAAATTCTCCGCAGTTAAGTTTTGAGCCTCGCTGATTTGCTCGAGGGAGTTCCTTATAAGCCTGAAGAATAATTCTGTAATCTGGTGATAGAGGATAAAAGTTTTTTCATCGGGGAAACCAGTCTTGGGCTGCTGTAAAGTGAGCAACGTATCGAGATTAATATAATCCCAGTAGCTCAGATAAGTTGAATGGTATAACCCTTCCAGATATGTATTCATATCCTGGCCTGTTGAGTCATATTTCTCTTTCAGCTTATGTACCAGTTCCAAAGTCTTGGGTTGCAGTTGATTCTTTCCATTGTCCATAGAATATCATTGATTCAATCTTACGCAAAATTCAGTAAATATTTGCAAGGAGCAGTGATAAAGTACATTTCACCTTCCTACCGCTGATATTCTGATAAGGCAAATTGCAGAACATTAGGTAGTAGTTGCTGCAACCACATTTTCGGCTTTTCTCACAGATTCTTTCTTTGTTCCTTTTTCATAAAAAAACTGCACAGCTATAAAAAGCAGAAGAAAATATGCTAAGACACTGAATGTAAAGAGTGAACTTATCTGAGCTCCCTCCAAGATCATAAATGCAGCTATTACACCCGAAACTAATGAGATGCCGCCAAGCACATATGTCACCTGTTTATCACTTAAACCTGCATATGCAAAATGATGTGATATATGATCCCGACCTCCTACAAAGGGCGATTGGCCACGCGCTATTCTGCGGAAAAATACAGTAGTAGTATCAATTATTGGAATAGAAAAGGCGATGAGGGGAATAAGAAATTGTCGGAACTGAAAAACAGGACCACCCGGATCGTGAAAGTTCCACAACAATTGTATTGAGATAACTGAGAGAAATGCACCCAGAAACTGACTTCCCGTATCTCCCATGTAAATTCGGGCCGGGTGCCAGTTGAAAACCAGAAACCCAACCAAGGCGCCTGATACTGCAAGCAACATCAATGAATAGAATGAGAACAGGCTTTTGTCTCCGAGCAGCCCTAATAGGCATGATAGGAGAATGCAAAAAGAAACTGTTCCGCTTATGCCATCCATGTTATCGAGCATATTTATTGAGTTCATGATACCAATAACCCAGATAATTGTAAGCAAAACATCTACTACATAAATTCCTGTTGCATGAATCATAGTATTTGTAGCGACTAAAAAACTACCGCATAGTAATTGGCCACCAAATTTTAATAGTGGGTAAGTATTATATGCATCGTCAGCCAGCCCGATCAGGAATCCAATGGTTACTGTAATAACCATCCCAAGCATATGTACATTCATATATTCCTGACCAGAGAAAGGAAATATGCCATACGCAGAGAGCGACATAAGAAATATGATGTAAAAAGAAAAACCCCCAATAGAGGGCTTTATTTGTGAAGACCATCGGACCACATTACGATTTTGCTCATCGCGGTCTCCGAGAGTTCTGGAAAATTTTAGGAGCAGACCGTTTATAAGTATGGAGAACACTGTAGCAAGAGTGAAAAAACCAAAATAGAATATTCCTGAAAAGGTATCTCCCTCTGTTAGATTCATCAGAGTATAAGTTAAAAGAATGACCTGATAAATTTTGTCATCTTACCTAAGAGTCCCCGTTTCGCGCGAACATCATCGGTATAATAATCATAGCCATACTCTTGCGATCCATACCCACCATATCCGTATCCATACCCATAACTGTAGGCATAAATTGATGCCCCTTCACCCATGTCGTTAAGAACAATTGAAAGTTTTTTAACGTCATGCTCCTTTACCAGGTAATTGACATTATTTAAAAAATTACGACTTGAATAATCGGCGCGCAAAATATATACTGGCATATCGGCTCTCTTCAGCAATTGAAGGGCATCGGTCACCATGCCCACTGGAGGTGTATCTACTACCAGCACATCATACTGCTCCTTGAGTGCCTTGATGATGTCATCTGTTTTTTGTGAGGCAATAAACTCAGCGGGGTTGGGGGGCAGAGGGCCGGAGGTAATGAAATCAAGGTTTTCCCATTCAGAGTGGCGGATACAATCATTTAAGTTATGTTTTCCGATTAGCAATGTGCTTACGCCAGTATGATTATCAACATTGAAAGCTTTGTGAATCTGCGGTTTTCTAAGATCAAAATCGAGCAATATCACCTTCTTTCCACCCACAGCCATAATGCCCGCCATGTTAACCGCGATAAATGTTTTTCCTTCTCCTGCTACGGT
>JACCZV010000316.1 GCA_013695775.1 Chitinophagales bacterium
CAATAAGATTATAGTAGTGATTTTCGTCACAAAGAATTTTAGGGTTATGTATTAATTAAAACCTGATACATATAGACAGAGTATAATTTAGTTCAACGAACAGCCAGTTTTAATATTTCTAATTGTCAAAAATATACATTTGCCGGTTATACAGCAAAAGTGACTTACAAAGAGACGATTGACTTTTTATATTCACAATTACCAATGTATTCACGCATTGGGAAGGCTGCTTACAAAACTGATCTGACCAATACCCTTCAGTTGTGCGATTTATTAAATCACCCTGAGAAACAGTTCATCAGCATACACGTTGCAGGCACGAATGGCAAGGGATCTACCAGTCACATGCTGGCCGCAATCTTTCAATCGTGTGGGTATAAAACAGGCCTGTACACATCTCCACATCTTAAAGATTTTCGTGAGCGCATCCGGATGGATGGTGAAATGATTCCGGAAACGCATGTTACAGAATTCGTGGAAAAATATAAAGAGGATGTATTGAGGATCGGCTGCTCATTCTTTGAATGGACTGTCGGATTGGCTTTTGATTTTTTCGCAAAGAAAAAAGTAGATGTTGCTGTTATCGAAACAGGTTTGGGAGGGAGATTAGATTCAACAAATGTGATTATGCCGGCACTATCTGTAATAACCAATGTAAGCCGTGATCATACAGACATGCTTGGTGATACAATTGAAAAGATTGCTTATGAAAAAGCAGGTATTATCAAACAAGGTGTGCCGGTGGTTGTGGGTGAAAGTGATGTTGTTACAGAGAACATTTTCAAAAAGCAGGCAGATGAAAAAATAACTAAAGTTTATTTCGCAGACAAGCACTTCAAATTAATCTCATCACATCTTGATCTTTTTGTAAGCGAGCATAAGTTTCAGGATTTAAAAGGTGATGAGGTTCAGATCAGCAGCGATCTCACGGGCAGCTACCAGGTAAAAAACATTGTTACCGTATTGCAATCCATTTCTGTACTTAGAGAATGTGGATTTAAATTGCCACAAGAAAAAGTTGCTACAGCTCTATCACAGGTGAAAAAATTAACCGGACTGCGGGGCCGATGGGATGTACTTCAGGTCAGTCCCCTCATTATCGCAGACGTTGCGCACAATGAGTCTGGCCTATATAATTCACTGAAGCAGTTAGATGAATATGATGTGAAGCAAATTCATTTCGTTGTTGGATTTGTAAGAGACAAAGAGCTTTCCTCCATATTGCCCTTGTTTCCCCAAACGGCAAAATATTATTTCTGCGCCCCTGATATACCGCGGGGGCTTGTGGCTGAAATCCTTCATAAGCAAGCAGATGGATGCGGCCTCTACGGCAAAAGTTATTCTTCAGTCAGGCAGGCTTTTGATGAAGCAAAGAAAAAGGCTGGAATCGATGATTTGATATATGTAGGAGGAAGCAATTTTGTTGTTGCGGAGATTCTTTAATTCTATATCAGATTCCTCATTTTAATCCAAAGATAAATGTACTCATCCACCCTTTTAAGTTTAAGCCAAACATTCTTTGCATCTGGATCACTTAAGATTTCATCAATTGCTCCAAGATCAAGCTTCATGACCTTTTGAAAGTTTATTTCCATCACCTCGTCATCCTCTAAGATGCCCGCCTCATCAGCAGGTGAATTTACTTTTACGTGATGTACCACGAAATGATTAAAATCTTCCCCTCCTCCTACAAGATCTATCCCTACCCGATCGTATTTGAAAGGTTCTTTAATTCTATGCGTAGGTTTTAAAAAAAGTTGTCCGTTGCCATAATCGAAGACCACCGTAAATCTTTTCAGAAGAAAGTTTCCGATGCTTCCATTTCGCTTTATTGGTTCCAACCTTGTTTGCCAATCATCATAATCGGGAAAGCTGGTTACTACCTCCCTAAATAGAAAATTCCCAAGTTTTAGTTCCTCTGATCTTGCAAGGCTTCCATGAATGATTCCACTTAGGCCGAGGCCAAGCTGCATCTCAAGGTGTTTCGCAGGAATTCTGATACCTGAATCAGAATATGTTTCGAGTGACAACGGAAAGCCAGCTCCCGTATCAACAAGTAAATCTACAGATATAGGTGATCCATCGAATAGGGTGCACAATGCTTTTACAAAAGGTTTATTAGAATGCACTACCATGGGAATAAAATCATATTTTCTGCCTGGATTATATGTTCCCGGAGCATAGACCGTTAGCAGGTTTTCCTGATAATTTATTTTAGAAACAAAGCTGCTGAAAAATTCATATCCTAAAATTCCATCTACTTTAACTCCTAAGTAGGTGGATAAGAAGAACGGATCTTCTTCAAACACCACCATTGTTAATGGAATGCTCTCAATACCACTGAAAGATATTTTTACATCGGAAGTTAAAAAGGCTGGTGAACCCTCATCACCTCCAAGTCCCCTGATAAGGACATTTCTGATGCGCTGTAAATTCAACAATTGTTTTAACGACGGATTGGTTATCGTAGAAATTCCTACGCCGGTATCCAGTACGAAATTAAAAGGCCCATGACCATTGATCATGACATCCACTACCATCAAATTGCGATGAAATTCGAACGAAAAGGATTTTTTCTTCCGGGGTTCTGAAAAATAAAAATATGGCTGAGCTTGAGCGAGACCATTTCCAACTAGAGATATGATCACAAATAGCCAGATAATAATAAAAATTGCACATATCTGTTTTCCGAAAGTATTTATTCGGAGAACTACTAATGGAGTCACATTACGAATAAAGGATCTCATTACAATTAGAGAAAAAGAAACGTCACTATTTGATGAAGTTGAAGTTGCTACTATTTTAACTTACAATTCAGATTAAATATAGGTTGAAAACACCTGACTTTTCCGTCATTTCGAACGAAGTGAGAAATCGCCCGGCATTGAACCTGCTGAAGCATTTCGTCATTTCGAACAAAGTGAGAAATTACCCGGCATTGAACCTGCTGATAACATGAGACTTCTATCCTCTGAATGACGCTGAATTAAGAGATGTTTGATTGAGATTTCTCCTATAGTCGAAATGACGCTGAATTGAGAGATGTTTGATTGAGATTTCTCCTGTCGTCGAAATGACGTTGTAAGGAAAATGGTGCTACTATAGGTGAGCATTCCATCATTTCGAACAGAGTTAGAAATTGCCTGGCATTGAACCTGCTAAAGCATTTCGTCATTTCGAACAGAGTTAGAAATCTCTTCATTAAACGTGCTGATAAATAGGACTTCTCTATAGTCGAAATGACGCTGTATGAGAGATGGTTGATTGAGATTTCTCCTGTCGTTGAAATGACGTTGTAAGGAGAATGGTGCTAATATAGGTGAAGCGTTCCTCCTTTCGCAAAAGTGAGAATCTCCGACATACCGTCATTTCGAACAAAGTGAGAAATCTCCCACACTATGATAACCTATGTTTTTTTTGTGGTCTCAGTCTATTAAATACCTCTTCATATTGATCAGTGATGTGTTCCCATGTGTAGCGTTCTGTAATTCTGCTCCTTGATTTATCCCGGTAGGTTTGAGCAAGATTTTCATCTGAATCAACAAGATTAATTTTCTCAGCTAAGTCACCTATATCTTTTTTATATAGAATACCATACTCACCGTCTTTCAGCACCTCGCGATTAAAAACAGTATCCAATGCCAATACACAGTTACCATACGCAAGACCCTTGAGTAAGGCGGGGTTTGTACCGCCAAATTCATGGCCATGAGTATAAGCATATGCATTCGCATGCAATTCTTTAATAAGATCACTGTCGTTGATATGACCAAGAAACTTTACACGCTCGGGAGAAGCAATGGCACGCAATTCTTCTTCAAAGGGATTTTTATATACTGTGCCGCCTGCAATAGCAAGCACCCGCTTTGAATTGGATTGCATAAATCCCTTGACTATAATGTCGGCGTTATTATCAGGAACTAACCGTGAAGCAATGAGATAATACTGAAAAGGCTCGAGTCCGAGCTTGCGGATAGAATCAGGGTTTTCGGCATATTTCAGATCGGCTCCATAAGCTATGTCGGTGGAGTTGCAATTGAATTCTTTTTTATAATAATCCTGCATGCCTTTCGCATCGGTGATCACTACATTGAAAAATTTTGTAGCACACCATGCTCCGAAATAAAAATACTTTTTACCTGCATTGCTCCATTTCGGACGCATCCACTCCAACCCATCTACATTAATGCAATTCTTCTTTCCAAAGATGCTAAGCAACAGCCCAAAGGGACCATTGGCTGCATTACAAAATAGTACCACATCAGTGCTGGAAAAAATCACTTTCCATGTAGAAAGAAATGATTGCGAAAATTGCGAAGTGTTCTTTCCTTTTAACGACGGAATATATTTCAGCCGGATGCCCCTGTATTCAGGCTGAAAATTCGTGAACATATTTTTATGTGCATAAACCGTAACCTCATGGCCACGTTGTACCAACCGCACTCCGAGTTCCTCTGCAAATGCTTCATACCCGCTGTACCCTGACGGAATTCCTCTTGAGCCAAGTATTGCTATTCTCATTTAACTGCCAATGGTGAGGTTGGAAAATGTATTAAGCTTATGAGTTTACTTGTATATCTATAGGTATACTAATGATGAAGACTGGAGTAAGAATCATTTATAATTCTCTTCCAAAAAAGTCAGCAATGCAGGTTTCCAGTGCGGCATTTCATTCATCCCAATTTTTTTAAGATTTGCATTTTCAAGCACTGAATAAAAAGGGCGTTTTACCACCGCGGGGAAATCTTTAACACTTGCTTCATAGAGCGGTGTTTCTAAATGAAGGATATCGAAAATTGTTCTTGCAAATTCATACCATGACACTTCTCCTTCACAGGTCATATGATAGAGGCCATAAGCATCTGTTTCAATTAATGCCATGGTATTTTTTGCTATTTCTTTAGTAGGCGTAGGTGTCAGTATCTCATCCATAACTACCCGCACTTCAGGTTTTTCCTTAGAGAGTTTTACCATGGTTGAGATGAAATTCCCCCCTTTAGCACGACATGGGATTTTTCCATAAATTCCTGAAACGCGAACGACAAAATGTTTAGTCGAGTAGTTCATTACAAGCTGCTCCCCTGCATATTTTGTTATTGCATAAACACTTTGAGGGTACACAGGATCAGACTCTACATATGGATTCATTTTTCTCCCATCAAAAACATAATCCGTGGAATATTGCACCAACTTAAAGCCAAGCTCGTTTGAAACTTTAGCCAGGTTCAAAGATCCTATCCCATTTATTTTAAAGGCCACATCAGGCTCCAACTCACATTTAGGAACATTGTGCGCAGCAGCAGTACATATTACTACATCGGGGTGAATGTCAGCAAGCACTTCTGAAACATTGTCAATATCAGAAATCTCAATCTCGGAATGGGTAAGGGGAATTGCCTCATGATGCTGGGAAGAAATCTCCAGGAGATCTGTGCCTAACTGTCCATTTGCACCTATTATTGCAACTTTCATTAATAAGGGAATTTTAATTAGAGGAACAGATGTCTTGAATAAAGAAAGTATTCAACTATTAATTCTTCCAGTAATTTAACTTACCTGTTTAAAGACCTGAATGTTATAATAATTTGGGTTGTCGAAGTCCTTGAAGCTGTCATAGTTAACAACGAGGTCATCAAGTATTGATTCGACACTATGTGTTGGTTTGAAGCTCAGCATGTTCACAGCCTTTTCACTTGTAACTTTATAATTTCTGAAATCCTGAACATTCTTTATATTTAGCTTAATCTTCAGTCCCATCTTTTTTTCTACTGCTTCCTTTACAAAATCCGCCACTTCACCAACAGTATAATTTCCTGAGGCAATATTGAAAATGCCTGATATCTCGTCGGCGGATTCCACCGCTCGGATGTAGGCGCTTGTAGCATCCTGCAGGGCGAGTATCGGCCGCCAGATGGAGGGATTGTTTATTATAATCTCTCCCGTGGCCACAGCAGTTTTGAACATGGTATTCACTATAAGATCTAACCGCATGCGTGGACTATAGCCACTCACGGTTCCCTGCCGGAAGGCAACCACCGAAAAATTTTTATCCTGCATCTGTATTACTGCCTGTTCGCCCTGTAGCTTTGATATTCCGTAAGGATAGCTGGAAACTGCCGGGGAGCTTTCGTCATACAATTCATTTACAGTATATCCATACACTGAGCATGACCCGGCATAGATGAAACGTTTGGCGCCTGCACGCTTGGCGATGTATGCAAGGTAGGCCGGTGAGGAGGCATTGCTGACGAAGTTTTTTGCGGGAGAGAATTCTGCCATAGGATCATTTGACAATCCAGCAAGAAAAATCACCTGATCGTATCCCTCAAGATCTTTTTCATGAAGGTCGAAGATGTCTTTCTCAATCACTTTTACCTCCTTAGGCAAATGATTTCCGAACCAGAGCAGATCCACCACATCAACTTCATACCCTCTGTCAATCACTTTAGGCACCAATGCAGAACCTATGTATCCTGCCCCGCCAGCAATCAGTATTTTCATGATTTATAACTATTGTTTGCTTTGTTGTTTAAAAAATTTATGAATATGATGCATCTGTGCCTTTCACTAAAAGTCCACCATTTTTATCTGATGGTGTATCTAAAGGGGATAGGTAAAGTTGTCTGATTCAGGTTTCTGAGTCCATTCCTGTAAAGTTTGAGCTGTCTCATCCTTTTTAGAAAGAATTGGATCTTTTACAGGCCAGTCAACTCCTATTGAGCTATCATTCCAGCGTATGCCACTTTCACCCTTATTATTGTACATTCCTGTACATATATATTGTATCTCCGCATATTCGCTCAGCACGGCAAACCCTCTTGCGAAGCTGGGTGGTGCATAAATCATCAGCTTATTTTCTGAAGAAACTTTCCGGCCATACCATTTTCCAAAAGTTGGTGATCCCTTCCGGATATCAACAGCTACAAGAAATGCTGAACCTACCGGAACACGCATCAGCTTTCCCATTCCAGGCTCCCATTGAAAGTGTAATCCGCGCACTACATCTTTAACTGAACCGCTGTGATTATGCTGAACAAATTCTGTTGGCAACCCCATTCCCTGGAACTGATCAATACGAAATGTTTCCATAAAAAACCCACGCTCATCTTTAAACACTTCGGGTTGTAAAACAACCACGCCATCACTAAGGTGTTTCGATTCAATATTGATATTCATAGGCAGCTAAAGGGTTTTTTGGCCGCGCAAAGATAGAAGAATCAATATCATTTTTGAGTGAATGAAATATTAGCCAATGGAACTGCAGTTAATTGCAACCTATAAGATCTTTCGAAATGTTCGAAGGGGTTGTAAGACATAGTAAGAAAAGGATTGTCAATGTATCCCTACGGACGAAAGATAACGTTCTGCGTCGAGAGCAGCCATGCAACCAGAGCCGGCAGCAGTTATTGCCTGCCGATAATTTTTATCCTGTACATCACCTGCCGCAAATACGCCGGCAATATTTGTTTTGGAGGAACCCGGAATCGTTCTTATATAACCCTGTTCGTCGGTGTCAATGAATGCTTTGAAGGGACCTGAATTTGGCGTATGGCCAATGGCGACAAAGAAACCTTTAACCGGAATTATCAACACTTCACCGGTAATTCGATTTTTCACTCTCACCCCTTCCACGAGCTTATCGCCAAGCACTTCCAAAGTTTCTGTGTTCCAATAAACCTTTACTTTGGGGTTCGTCATCACTCGCTCCTGCATTATTGCAGAGGCTCTCATCTTATCACTACGAATTAGCATATGCACCATTGGTGAAAGTTTTGACAGATAGAGGGCTTCTTCACAGGCTGTGTCACCAGCACCAACTATAGCAAGCTCCTGACCACGATAGAAAAAACCATCACACACCGCACAGGCCGAAACACCACTCCCATTCAAACGCTGCTCTGATGGAAGGCCGAGCCATTTGACGGAGGCCCCTGTAGATATGATCACCGTGTATGCATAAATCTCTTCACCTCCATCAAGCACCAGTTTATGAATGGGTCCGGTGAAATCAGCTTT
>JACCZV010000331.1 GCA_013695775.1 Chitinophagales bacterium
ATCCACCACCCGGAGCAGGCGATTCGCTTGCGGTTTCATTCGTGAACCTTCGCAGGCTTATAGCAGCAAGCCTGTCTTCCTTATCATCTCTCAGTAAGTATTCAATGATTTTTTTTCTCGGTTCAAACGGGGAAAGTTCATTGAGCCCTAAGGAACTCACCGCAATGCGTATCAATTCCTCCTCCGAAACTCCTGCACTACGCTGCTGCTTCTCTAAGAAATATTTACCTGCATCGAGCATTGCCTTCAGAGGTATCAATCCAACGAGCTCAGAACCGGTAACCCTCATGCCGCGTGAAGCTGCGCTTTTAACGCATTCTTCAAAAGCAATATGAACAGGGGTGACATTCAAATTTGTGAGATTGATGCTCACTTGAGCAATGCCATATTCTTCAATAAACCATCCGATCGCCTTCACCGCTTTCAAGGTGCCTGGCAGCACCTTTTCCTCCCCTTTTTCATCTTTTAATTTTCTTCCTGCTTCGCGAATATCGAACGCCACGGCATTGGCGCGGCGAACGGATGTGGTGTTCAGGTTTACATTGTATGCAACTAAAAATTCCCTGGCGCCAATTACTGTTGCGCCTTGTTTTGGGGGAAGCTCATCAGGGCCAAAATCAGGTTTCCACTTCGGGTCTTTTATTTTTTTGAAGAAGCCCTCATATTCTCCCGTGCGGATGGCTGAGAGATTTCTTCTGTCAGGATTGGTCTGTGCCGCCTCATACAGATATACAGGGATGGATAGCTCTCTACCGACTCGCTCGGCAAGGCGTAGGGCGAATGTTGCGGTTTCTTCCATAGAGATGTTTGCTACCGGAACCAAGGGACAAACATCTGTGGCTCCCATGCGGGGATGTTCTCCATGATGTCTGCTCATATCAATAAGTTCACCAGCCCTTTTAATAGCCCTGAAGGCTGCTTCAATCACCACATTTGGTTCGCCTACCATTGTAACTACGGTACGGTTGGTAGCTATTCCGGGATCAACATCCAATAACCGAACCCCTTCCACGCTTTCAATCTGATCTGTGATTTGTTTGATGATGGACGCATCTCTTCCTTCGCTGAAATTAGGTACACATTCGATAACCGGTTGATTCATTTACGAATAATTTGCCTACAAATAAACGGGGTAATTATTGATTTTTGAGTTTGCTTTCTTCTGTAATGGTGAAATCAAGAGTATCTCACGCCGTCCTCAATACATATCTCCCAAGTCCACTAAACAATAATCCAAGACAGGTGATGCCTACCTCTGCGGGTTCAGCCCAATCATAAAAAGAACTTCTTTTCTGAATATTTACCATAACGGCAATAAACATGGTGAAGAGAAGGGTAAAGACTGCTGGCCAGCAATCCGCCAAGTGTCTCTGCGAGGGCTGCACATCAACCCCATAATACCGGGAGGAGCGTAATTCCAATCACATACATGGTGCTTCCAAGTGACTCCGATTTTTCCACACCATCCATAATTTTGGCCATTCATGTTTAATCATCAGAGCTCCAATGCCTACGCGTATTATCACAAAGCCGAGATCAGGGTACGATTTGGAAAATGTATTACTCATGTATATAAATTACATGTTTACAGCATCATAAATTAACATTATGAAATGATCACGCGCTCAATCAGATCATCTCCAAAATGGTAAGGAATATTTGCTATGGAATTGATCGGTTTTGTGATGATGAGATTTGCTTTTTTACCAATGGTGACGGAACCCAATAAGTCGCTCAGCTCCATTGCGGCGGCTCCGTTGATTGTAGCCGCATTTAATGCTTCTTCGGGAGTCATTTTCATATGAATGCATGCAAGTGAAACTACGAAGCTCATTCGTCCTGATGGAGAGGACCCCGGATTATAGTCACTTGCCAGCGTTACCGGCAAGTCGGCTTCAATCATTGTTCGGGCAGGTGGATATTGCATGCGGAGGAAGAATGCTGCAGAGGGCAGAAGGGTAGGGATTGTGTTTGAATTCTGAAGACATCTGATTTCCTCCTCGCTAATGTTTTCCAGATGATCAACTGAAACGGCTTTATTTCTTACACCTGCCTGCACACCACCTGAAACTGCCAGTTGGTTGGCATGTATCTTTGGTTTTATTCCATACTTCCAGGCGGCCTGCAACACCACATCAGTTTCGTCAGGAGTAAAAAAACCTTCATCACAAAAAACATCGCAGTAATCCGCTAACTGTTCATTGGCAATAGTGGGGAGCAACTCTTCAACAAGCAATCGAAGATATCCCTGCCGGTTGTTTTTATATTCAAGTGGAAAAGCATGTGCCCCTAAAAAAGTTGCTTTTATTGGAATGGGTGAAATTATTTTCAACTTTGCGATGACGCGCAGCATTTTCAATTCGCTCTCATAACTGAGTCCGTACCCGCTTTTGATCTCTACAGCACCTGTTCCATGTTGTATAATTTGTTCTATCCGCTGCAACGTTGTTTCAATCAGAAACTCCTCTGATGCTGCATTAAGCTTTTTCGCCGAATTTAAGATGCCACCTCCCTTGCTTGCAATTTCCGCATAGCTAAGCCCCTGGATTTTATAGATGAATTCCTGCTCTCTTGTATCTGCAAACACAAGATGTGTATGAGAATCACAATAACATGGCATCACCACTCTGTTGTGCGCATCAACGGTTTCATTCAACGATTCATTCAACGGTGATAAATGTATTTCGTCCATTTTGCCAAATGCTGCGATGGTTCCGTTGGAAATTAAAAGAAAGGCATTACTGATAAAGGGAAGATTTATTAATTCATTTCCTCTTACACGATCTACTCCTGCATCACGAATACCAACAAGTGATTTTATATTTTTTATCAGTACATTCATCACCAAAAATTTCAGCGATGAATATACTTCTTTCAATGTTCTTTTCCCTTGTTATCCTCGATGCAGGCACCTGCAAAAAAAAGACAGATTGCATCGACAAGAGCAAGATTGATTCGACCGTTGCATGCACACGCGAATATTTACCGGTGTGTGGTTGCGACAGTGTTACCTACTCTAATAAATGTGAGGCTGAAAAGCAGGGCGTTACTGCTTATACAGAAGGAGCTTGTAAAGCTAAATAATGGCAGGAAACTATTTAGGTGAAGTTTTTCGAGTAACCACTTTTGGGGAATCTCACGGCATAGGCATTGGGGCAGTGATAGACGGATGCCCAGCAGGTTTGGAATTGTCGGTTGAAAAAATTCAAAAAGACCTGGACCGGAGGCGACCCGGACAATCCCACATTACCTCCCAGCGAAAAGAGAGTGATACCGTACAGATTTTATCGGGTGTATTTAATAATAGAACTCTGGGTACTCCTATTGCTTTGTTTATTACGAATGAAGATCAGCGATCAAAGGACTATGATCATATTGAAGATGCCTTCAGGCCCTCTCATGCGGATTATACATATCAAGCGAAATATGGCTTTCGTGATCATCGCGGTGGTGGACGGTCATCTGCCAGGGCCACCGCCGCCCTTGTTGCAGCAGGTGCTATTGCTAAGCAGCTTATTTCGGAGTTTTCATTGCTTGTAGGTGCTTTCGTAACGCAGGTAGGTAACTTGCGGGTAAATAAGCTGCATCATGAATCCGAATCTGATTTCCTAGAACTTATTTCTGTGGTAGAAAGCAATATTGTCCGGTGCCCGGATCAACCCTTAGCTGAGCAGATGATTGAGTTGATTGAACAGGTAAGAAAGGAGGGTGACACTGTAGGTGGAATTATTACCTGTGTAGTTAAGAATTGTCCTGTTGGATTGGGAGAACCTTTATTTAGTAAGCTTCAATCCGACCTCGCTAAAGCGATGTTTTCTATCAATGCTGTTCATGGATTTGAATACGGTAGCGGCTTCGATGGGTCTTCAAAACGTGGTTCAGAAAACAATGATGTGTTTTATGCAAAGGGAGATAAAATATTAACACGTACAAATTATTCCGGAGGCATCCAGGGAGGCATTTCTAATGGAATGGATATTTATTTTCGTGTAGCCTTTAAACCAGTTGCCACCATTGTGAAAGCGCAGGAATCAGTAAATGAAAAGGGTGAATCAGTTGAGGTTAAAGGGAGGGGGCGCCACGATCCATGCGTGTTGCCACGTGCAGTGCCCATCGTTGAAGCCGCCGCTGCTATAGTGCTGGCTGATCACCTATTGCGAAACAGAAGTGCAAAACTTTGATTCTACTATCGCGGAGTATTATTATCTTACAGCATGATAATATATCAGCGTCGGTTCAAATTGTGGAGGCGACAGAGATTGATAACAGATGTTAACTTTTTATTTTTAATGATAAATTTTTTATTTTTAATGACAAATTCATAAAAACTACAATTTAATATGAGCATTTTGAAAGAATTTAAGGAATTCATTATCCGGGGAAATGTGATAGATCTCGCCATTGCTCTCCTTATAGGAGTAGCATTCGGAAAAATTATTTCCTCCTTCGTAAACGACATTATCATGCCCCCTTTGAGCCTTCTTATAG
>JACCZV010000347.1 GCA_013695775.1 Chitinophagales bacterium
AGGGTGGGCAATGAAATCAGAGAGTATAAACACGACCGCCTGCTTTTTCAAAACATTATTCATGAATTCAAATGCCGCATTCAGGTCTGTTCCTTTCGATGATGGCTCTACGTCGATCAATTCGCGGATGATGCGCAAAATATGTGATCTGCCTTTTTTTGGAGGAATGAACTTCTCAATCTTGTCGCTAAAAAAAATAACTCCTGCTTTATCATTGTTTTTTATAGCTGAATAGGCAAGCACTGCGCTGATCTCAGTGATCAGATCACGCTTGAATTGCTTCAGGGTACCAAATAATGACGACTCACTGACGTCTACCATAAGAAGCACGATGAGTTCCCGGTCTTCTTCAAAAACTTTAACATAAGGATGGTTCATGCGCGCCGTCACATTCCAGTCAATAGACCTGATTTCATCCCCTATCTGGTATTCACGGACATCAGTGAATGACATGCCGCGGCCTTTAAAAGCGCTGTGATATTCGCCTGAAAACAACTGGCTGCACAAGCCTTTGGTTTTGATCTCTACTTTCCTGACCTTTTTTAACAATTCGCCGGTCTCCATTAAATATTATGGATTTTTTGAATATTTAAGGTTGCATTAAAGCCAAGATTGGTACGCGTATAAATAAAATGCGGGATAATTTATGGAACTTCTACAGTTTTCATGATGTCGCGAATGATGTCGTCGGTAGTAACATTTTCAGCTTCTGCTTCATAGGTAAGGCCAATCCGGTGCCTCAGCACATCGTGGCAAACATTTTTAATATCATCCGGAATCACAAAACCCCGATGCTCCATAAAAGCCAGGGACTTCGCGGCCAGGGCAAGGCTTATGCTCCCTCGTGGCGAGCTGCCATACTGCAAAAGATTTTTTAGCTTTCCCAACTTATAATCTGCGGGCTGCCGGGTGGCGAAAACGATGTCGATGATATACTGCTCAATTCTTTCATCCATATATATGTCGCGAACAACATGACGAGCCTGCAAAATATCGCCGGGTGTGATCACGGCATCTACATGCAGAGGTGCATCAGACATGTTCTGTCGTATTATCAACCGTTCTTCTTCTCTTTCGGGATATCCAATGACAACTTTCAGCATGAACCGGTCTACCTGGGCTTCAGGCAGCGGATATGTTCCTTCCTGCTCAAGTGGATTTTGGGTTGCCAGCACAAGAAAGGGTTCTTCAAGCGTAAAAGTATTATCGCCTAAAGTTACTTGCCGCTCCTGCATGGCCTGCAGCAGGGCACTTTGCACCTTGGCAGAGGCACGGTTTATTTCATCAGCAAGGATAAAATTACCAAAGATGGGCCCCTTCTTTACAGTGAATTCATTTTTTTGCTGATTGAAAATAAGCGTCCCTGTCAGATCGGCAGGCAACAGGTCGGGAGTAAACTGAATGCGGCTGAATTTCCCGCGAATGGCTGCGGCGAGAGTTTTTATGGCCAAGGTTTTCGCCAGGCCGGGCACTCCTTCAAGCAAGACATGACCGTTGGCAAGCAACGATAGAATCAGCCGGTCAACCATATATTGCTGACCAATAATCACCTTACCCAACTCCGTAGTGAGGCGGTCAACGAAAGAGCTTTCTTCCAGAACCTTTGCATTCATATTATTTATAGCTGCAGTGGAAAGGGTTTGCATTATAAAACTTTATATGACGGTAAAGTTATTAATTCATGAAGTATCAGATTCGATAACGTGACATACTCCTACCAATAATATGCTTCTGAGCTCTGTTATCCGAGACCATGACGTTATAAACCTCTCCTGCATTTTTTGTAATTGAATATCAAAAGGAGTGGATAAAAGAATGTTAGGGGATGGAAAAAGAATACTGAGGTACGATTTTATAGTAATGGAGGAAAGCCTATGCTACTTTCACCACCTCTCCGCCACAGCTTGATCCTGCCCCGGCAGTACAACCATAACAATGCTGGGATAAAATTATTTCGCGGTCATTTAAAAACTGTGTATTGAAATCCCTAACGTGCATGGGATTGCCGTTAGAGATTTTAAGATCAAGCATTTGATTAAAATCGCAATCATAGAGGTATCCATCCCAGCCAATGGAAATGGTATTGCGGCACATGACGCCTGAAACTGCGGCTGGATTGAAAGCATTCACTAACTTTTCCATATAAGATTCATAATTGCCACTCCGCAGCAGAAATTCTAAAAAGCGGCTGATGGGCATATTGGTAATCGCATAAAGGTTGTTGAAATGAATGCCAAATTCTTCTACTAATACTTTTCGAAACTGTGCAGCCAATACTTCCTGACTGCTGCTTAGAAAAGCTCCGGTGGGATTATATACAAGATTTAATACAAGTCCTGAACCCTTCATACCATAGCCAATGCTATTTAAACGCTGGAGTGCTTTTACAGAAATATCAAAGACTCCTTCACCACGCTGACGGTCGGTTCTGTCAGCATTGTAAAAAGGAAGTGAACTCACCACCTCTACGCGATGGGCTGCAAAAAATTCAGGCAGATCATGGTATTTTTTGTTTGCATAGATGATGGTGAGATTGCACCGATCTATTACTTTTTTCCCAAGCTTCACACATTCTTCCACAAACCATCTGAAATTAGGATTTAGCTCCGGCGCACCACCTGTGAGGTCTACCGTGCCAATGGTTGAATTTTTTAAGGCCGAGAGGCACAGCTCCATAGTACCCTTTGTCATGATCTCTTTCCGGTCTGGCCCCGCATCCACATGACAGTGTTTACAGGTCTGGTTGCACATCTTGCCGACATTCACCTGGAATATCTCTATTCCTGATGCTCTCAATGGGGAAAAGCCCAGCATATAAAGTTTCTCTTTGAAAGAGGGAATGGATGCACCCTCTACAATATCTTCGAGCAATTGCATCTGCTCGCTGGTATTAGATAGAATATGCTGCTGGGCTAATAAAGATTTCATAATTATAGCATCCCGTTACTTAACCGGCTGTGAAGTTACATTGTAAGTTCTTTCACCTTGTTCATCATCTGCGTTGCATGTACCAGCGATGCGCCACCGCGTATGGCAGCAGCTACGTGAACGGCTTCCATCATTTGTTCTTCTGTGCATCCTTTCGCCATTGTATCTTCAGAATATGCATCTATACAGTAAGGGCATTGCACTGCATGAGAAACAGCCAGCGCAATGAGTGATTTTTCTCGGGCAGTTAACGCGCCTTCAGCAAATACATCACCATACCAACTAAAAAATTTCTCCGCAAGCGGCTTATCATACTCCGAAATATTACCAAATTTTTTCAGATCTTCAGCATTGTAGTATGGGTTCATAATTAAGTGGTTGAATTTAATGAAGTTTTAAAATTGTGATCCATCAACTCATTCGCAGCTTATAGTTCTATCAAGAACTTCTCAAACAATGAGGTTAAATGCACTTCAGCTTTCGCAGCCGTCATGATAATCTCTTCTATATTTATTGATTGCAAATTATCAGGATCACATTCATCTGTAATCACAGACATTGCAAGAACGGGCAACGACATATGGTTTGCTACAATAACCTCCGGAACTGTTGACATCCCCACTGCATCTGCTCCAATCATTTTAAGGAAGCGATATTCAGCTCTTGTCTCAAGATTAGGTCCATGAACTGCGACGTAAACGCCTTTCCTGAGCGGCAGGTTCATTCCAGCAGCAATCTTTTCCATTTTTTCAATTAACCATGGATCGTATGGACGACTCATATCAGGAAAACGTGGGCCAAGGATGTCAATATTGTTTCCTGTAAGAGGATTGAGCGGTTGCAAATTTATATGGTCGTCAATCACCATCAACGAGCCTTTTTTAATTGCAGGATTTAAGCTTCCAGCAGCATTGGAAATGAGCAGTTGTTGAATGCCAAGCAGTTTCATCACACGAACGGGAAATGTAATTTGGTGCATCGAATAGCCCTCATACAGATGATATCGCCCCTGCATGGCGATCACCTTTTTTCCTCCGAGTATTCCTGTAATCAGCTTCCCCTGGTGGTGTTCTACGGTAGATGACACAAAATGTGGGATTTGAGCATAGGGTATCTCTTGTCTTGAAGTTATTTTGTCGGCCAGATTTCCCAGGCCAGTACCCAGAATGATTCCTATTTGAGGGGTTTTAATGCCATACGATTGTAAGAACCGGACGGTCTCATCAAGCTCTTCAATTACATCACTCATTTATCATATATTATTATCTGTTGAAAAAACATTTCACAAGAAAAGAAAATCGTTGGAGAAACATTCTGCATAGAATTTTGTAGTCGACACTAACATTCCAGTATGCGTGTTGCTTCCCCGAAATCTTTAAGATAGTGTCATATAAACGACAAAAACTAATAATTCATTTGACACCTCGCAGAGGAGAATATACTTTTGATCAAAGTCTACTAAATATTTCTTCACTAAAATCATTTTAATTTATGAAAAAACTGTTTACGTTGCTTGTCTGTGTTGTCACAGCAAGTTTTTGCCAGGCACAGATGCCTGAGCTTGAATTACAGGAATTTTCCACCGGCTACATTGCGCCGTTGGGAATTGAGCATGCGGGCGATGATCGCTTATTCATCCTTGAGAAGGCAGGCAGAGTTTGGATTGCTTTCTCCGATGGGAGTAAATCTAATTCGCCTTTCCTGAATATTGTAAGTAAAGTTAAATCTTCAGGATCTGAGCAGGGACTATTGGGCCTGGCTTTCCATCCCGATTATGCTTCCAATGGCCATTTTTATGTAACCTACACGAATTTGAGCGGCAATGTTGTTATAGCAAGATATTCTGTTAGCAGCATGAATCAGAACATGGCTAATTCTAATAGTGAGAGCATTATGCTCATGATATATCATCCATGGCAAAATCACAACGGCGGTTGTACTAAGTTCGGACCTGACGGCTATCTCTATGTAGGTGTTGGTGATGGGGGGCGTGCAGGCGATCCTTTGGAAGCTGCACAAGATAAAAGCGTGCTTCTTGGCAAAATGCTCCGCCTTGATGTAGACAACGGCTTACCCTATTCGATTCCTGCAAGCAATCCATTTGTGAATACTCCAGGAGCCGCACCTGAGATCTGGGCATACGGACTTCGTAATCCCTGGCGCTTCAGTTTCGATCGCAAGAGTGGCGATCTATGGATTGGGGATGTAGGTCAGGTTAAATGGGAAGAAGTAGACTATCAAAAAGCATCAAGCACTGGGGGTGAAAATTATGGATGGGATTGCTATGAGGGACATCATTTGTATGAGCCCGAAAATTGCACGCAAAATGAAATGATTACAAGTCCTGTCGCTGAGTATTCTCATGACGGCGGCGATTGCAGCATTACTGGAGGTTTCGTTTATCGTGGCTCTCAATTTCCTAATCTTAAAGGCAAATATCTTTATGTAGATTATTGCTCTGGAATATTCCGGGCGGTATACAAGCAAAACGGCATAACGATAACAAACGTTGAACTACTCGATGGAGTTGATTTTCAATATTCATCCTTCGGGGAAGATAAGAATGGAGAGTTATACGTTGCCACTGTTAATCCAGGCGGAGGAAGGATTTATCGCGTGGTAGATAAGTCTATGAAGCTTGGTACAGCAACTGCGAATCTTGTATCGCTTTATCCTAATCCAAACAATGGACAATTCAGCGTTGAATGGAGCTCAATGTTGGATAAAGATTGCGACATTGAAATTATGAACATGATGGGACAACAGATGATGTCAGAAACCAAATCTGCAACAATAGGACTGAATACCTGGTCGTTTAATACAAATCAATTATCACCCGGTAGTTATTTCCTGGTAATACATACAACAGATGGGTTGGTTAGGCAGAAATTTGCAATTGAATAAGAAGTATTTAATAAAAGGCAAACCTCACAGGATAAAGCCTGTGAGGTTTTTTTTTATGGTTGTATTGTAAGTGGTCAGTATTTATAATATTTTATAATAATATTCGGCTGTCAACCTGAAGGATACTTAACCTCTTCTAAAGAGCACTTCCAGCCAGCTAGTTGTTTTCTTATGTTATAGACATGGTAAGGTGTGCATATACCATGTCGCACAGGATTAATATGGAGGGCAGAGAATTAGACTCTAATTTGTGCTCTGTGTACTGA
>JACCZV010000029.1 GCA_013695775.1 Chitinophagales bacterium
AATAGCAATGGCTATGAGATTTCTCCTGTCGTCGAAATGACGAACATATTATTGGGTTGTTTGCAGAAGCTGAGTGTGAAGCAATCCGTCATTTCGAACAAGGTGAGAAATCTCAGTGTCCATTAGAAAATTTTAGAATTGTACTTGTATATTGGGTTAGAAATTCTGATCTATAGGCGAGGTAGAATAAAATTCAATTCATTCCGTTATCATATTTTACTATGAAACTTAGTGTTGTCATCTTCTTGTTGCTCATAGTCCTTTCATGTAAAAAAGAAGCAGACTCTCTTCCTGATATTACCACCGGGCTCGTAGTTAATATTCCATTGAATGGAAGTGCTTATGATTCTATCAGCGGAGTTACAGGTGCCGGATATTTCGTAATTCCCATTTTTAACCGCCATGGTGAGACAAACATGGCAATGCAATTCAATCGCAATGATTCCTCATTCATTGATTTTGGTGACCTCCCATCGGCCTCCTTTCCTAACAATATATTTTCCATATGTTGCTGGATAAATGTTCCTGATACGGCAACTGCAATGACAATTTTAAGCAAAAGAGGAGTTACAGGTCCGTGGGAATACAGCTTAGACAGTCATTTCAGCAAAACAATCTTCAACCTGGACAATTGGGTTTACGATGGAAGCACTACCGTATATGGTATAGATCCATTGAAAGCTTCTGCGCCAATAGAAACGCAAATCTGGCAACACCTCGCATTTGTGGCCGATGGAATATCATTGAGAGTTTATCTGAACGGTGTATTGCAAAATGGCAGTGATGACCACCATGAAAATTTTCTACTCTCTGATACCGATGCACATTTCATCATTGGCAATGGCGGAGGCTATGGACAAAATTATTTTTTCAACGGCTCTATAGATGATGTTCGAATCTATAACATTGCTCTTGAACAATCAACTATTAAATATTTATCTCAACAGTGAAATAATTATTGGTACTTATTCTCTGCTGCTATAATCTCAATTTTTTTGAAATTTTTTATTGCGCGAAATACCAATATGTTGCCTTTTCTCACCTGTTTTACTCCTGACAATTGTTTTCCATTTAACAATACTTTTGAAAATTTAAATGGCAACCCATATATTTTTATACGATAATATTCATACCGGGGTGTATACATCCCTTCTATAACCTGGTGTATTTGCAGCATCTCCTCATTTCCGCTGGTCTCAAATTTTTTTTCAAGATAAATATTCTGTTCATAGCCAAAAGTATCTCCGTTATCTTCAAACATAAATGAATTTACATGATAAGGCGCGTAATAAACATTGAGCAGCATTTCATGAATTTCATACTCACCCACATATTGCATCACAGGATATTCAGGAATTACAGAACCTGCTTTAACGAAAATCGGAATGGTATCAAGTGGTGCCGGCACCTCATAGTATGTCCCTCCGTTCCATACAGAAAGATCCCAGAAGTGATACCACATGCCCTTAGGTAAATAAACCTCCCTCGATACCACTCCTTTTTCAATTACCGGTGCAATCAAAAGCTTATCGCCCAAAGTAAATTCATCATCACGGGAATAATTTTGTTCATGCTCCTGTTCCAACATTGATAATGGACGAAGCATTGGAAAATAATATTTATGGTTTTCCCAGAAAGCAGAATAGATGTATGGAAGAAGCTTGTATCGAAGTGATATAAATTTCTTTGCCAGTTTCTCATACCCTGAGCCAAATGTCCATGGCTCTCGTGCTCCTGTATTTCCTGCAGAATGAACACGCATCAAAGGAGAAAAGACACCAAACTGCATCCACCGGATATATAGCTCGCCGGTTGGCTCACCGGTGAAACCTCCAATATCCGAGCCGCTGAAAGATATTCCGGAGATGCTTAGTCGCTGCAACATTTGAACGGCGAGCTTCAAATGATCCCAGGTAGCCATATTATCTCCCGTCCATGTGGAGCTGTATCGCTGCACTCCGGAGTAGCCTGACCGGGTGATGGTAAAAGGACGCTTGTTCCTCTGATGCTTTTTCAATCCCTCATAGGTAGCTCGCACCATCTGCATTCCGTAGATGTTATGGGCTTTCCTGTGTGATCCACGGTAACCCTCGAAATGATGCCGAACATCCAATGGAAAAGTTCCCTTTCCAAATACCACCGGCTCATTCATATCATTCCACACTCCTGCTACTCCCTGTTCTACAAATTCTTTAAATAAATCGCCCCACCAATTTCTCACTTTTGGGTTGGTGAAATCGGGAAACTGGCAGCGGCCAGGCCACACGGGCCCTTCCATAAAATAGTCATCGCCACGCCGGCAGAAATACTTGTTATCTCTCCCCTCCTGAAAAATCCAATATTGTTCATCCACCATTATGCCAGGGTCAATGATAACAATGGTTTTAAAACCGAGCCCGGAAAGCTCACCAATCATCTTTTTCGGGTTGGGAAAAAACTTCCGGTTCCAGGTAAAGCAGCGGTAGCCATCCATATAGTCAATGTCCAGATGAAGGGCATCACACGGTATTTTCTTAGCTCTGAAAGTATGCGCCAGCTCTTTTACTATTGATTCAGGATAATAGCTCCAGCGACTTTGATGAAAGCCTAAGGCCCACAGGGGAGGCAGTGGATGTGAACCAGTTAGCATCGTATAGCGCTTAACCACATCCATCATATGAGGGCCGTGGATGTAATAATATTGCATCTCGCCTCCATCAGTCCAAAAGCTCACCTTATCTTTTTCTTCTGCAGCAAAATCAAAATAGCTGCGAAAAGTATTGTCGAAAAACATCCCATAGCTAACGCCTTTATGAATACCGATGTAGAAGGGAATATTCTTATACAATGGATCACTGTTACGCTCATATGCATATGCATCCGTACCCCACATCGTAAATCGTTTGCCTAGCAGATCAAGGTCAGAGGGTTTATCACCCAGCCCAAAAAAATGTTCACCTTGCTGCCGCTTCTTCGAGCAATAGACATAATATCCTCCAAACTCAGCATTCTCTTCCCAGTGCATTGGCCGCGAATCTTCATTTATTACCACGTCATCCACGTCAAGGAACGAGACATAAAAGTCAGCCTTTCGTACGTGACATGATATAGTATTTGTTGAAATACGATAATAGTCTGGGGTCTCGGTAGTTTGAATATCTGTTATATGGAATTTGAAATCGTCAATAGCATATGAAAATTCCTCAAGAAATTCGCCTTGCGGAGCCATCCTCACCCTGATAATCTCATCACTGATTACTTTTACTTCAACATCGGAAATGCCATCGGTTAATATAAAATGATTGCCCGCCGTTGTCAGTTGCTTTACATTTCTCAAATATTGTTTGCTGATCGGGGGAATTACAATATCAGGAACATCAATCTGGTTAATATGCGCCTGCACCAACACTTCCTCAATCATTTCAGGCGACACTTCTTTTTTATTAGTTAAGTCATCCATATGCAAAAATCTAAAGCCAATTATACACGATTTTGCTAAAAACAGATTATTAGCAGCTTATAAGTTATCCTCATAGATGTTGAATGCCGCAATGATTCCATCTGATTAGTATCCGGAAAACATTATTCTTTTTAGATACGAAGTTTCATGTTCGAATAGATTTGCCTTAGCTGTAACATAGGTTTACGGCCTGATTCCTTTTACTTTGCTGAAGACATATTTGATAAACATTCCATCATGAATATAAAAAAAGCCATGCTGAGTTTTAAGCCTGCCATGAACGGCCTAAAAACCGGGTTTATGACAGAAAATAATCTTAAAATACATTTAGTTGCGGCTATTGCTGTTATCCTCGCAGGATATTTTTTTAAGATTATGCGGAATGACTGGCTTTGGCTGGTGGCAGCAATGGGGTTGGTATTTACTACTGAATTTTTGAACACTGCAGTAGAAAAACTCACCGACCTTGTATCTCCGGATTATAATGAATTGGCAGGCAGAGTTAAAGATATCGCAGCAGCCGCTGTTGTTATTATTTGCCTCACAGCAGCCCTCATTGGGCTCATCGTTTTTTTTCCATATTTAGCGCAGTACAGCAATCTTTTTAAAGAACCAGTCCAATACATGCAAAATCTAAGATGTTTACCCGCCCTTTTACATCAGTTGGCAGTTTGCTACGGGCTATCTTGAGATTCAATTAATTGTTGATGTTCGTAATAAAAAAGGGATGCTTTTTATTTATCTTAAGCCAATAAACTTTTTCATGCGCTCGGTCCTGAAGCCGTTCAAAAGGCTCATTCCGGCGAAATATCAGATACCGGTTAATGGTGTGTTTAGCTTAGGAATTGGTATAGACAATTACATATTTCTTCACTCAAATCCTACCAGTCACATCACTAAAGTTCTTTACTGGAATGGGATAAAGGGTTATGAATTTCCTACAGTTAAAATTTTTATGAAACTGGTAAAAAAGTCTTCCCGGTTCTATGACATCGGGGCACATTTTGGTTATTATTCTATGCTTGCTAATGCCATAAAAATGATAAAATATCCATTGTTGCCTTTGAGCCCATGCCGGGCGCGTTTCACTATCTGAAAAAGAACTGTAGTCTCAACAACATTAAGAACATCAGGCTGGAGCAGTTGGCGCTGCTGGATCATTCTGGAAACGTAAAATTTCAACAGTCCATTAATCCAAAATTCAAAAACTCCTTTTGCTGATGAATACTGCTGCAATGGAATACCTGTTAGCGAGCCATAAAAGTAGATGAAGAACAAGCCACTGATCCTATTCTTTCCTTTCAATTTGCTTTCTCATTACCTGAGGTGTTTGCAGTTGGCTCAGGAACTTCGTAACGATTTTGAAATTGCGTTTTGTTATTCTGAAACATATGAAAAATGGCTTGTTGGCTACTCAACTTTTCATTGTGAAGTATTAGCTTCCGAGGAGGTGATGGCTTGTGCCGAAAAATTTGATTTCTCCTGGTTAAATATTGGGAACATAGAACGCGTTTTTCTAAGCCAGGTGAGTGCACTACAAAAACTAAAGCCTGAAATGGTAATTGGAGATGCAGCTTTCACCTTAAAAATGGCAGCAGAGAAATGCAACGTTCCGTATATTTCCGTCATTAATGGGTACATGTCGAAATACTATTCGCATCCCAGAAAATTATCCAAAACGCATGCGGCCCACAAACATTTAAATAATTTACCTCGTGGCATAGCTGATAGCATTACACAATTTGCCGAGAGGTGGGCCTTTAAAGAGGTACACCGCCCATTCAGGGTACTCCGTAAAACATACCACCTTAAAAAGCTGAAAACCTATCCTGATGAGCTGGAGGGTGATCATACTTTGATTTGCGATGTGCCGCAATTGTTTCCACAAAAAGCGTTGCCTGCAACTTACCAATACATTGGTCCTTTATTCTATTCAACCGATGCCAAAGAAGATGAAATTATTGAGAGGCTAAACCCTAATAAACCTACCATTCTTGTTTCATTTGGGAGTTCGGGAAATTGGCAAAAACTTCATTTACTAAATGATGTTGTCTTTCATGAATTTAACATCATTACGGCTGGAGATAATGGTTCAGTGGTTGTTGGTAACCATGTAATTAGCAAACCTTTCATAAACAATGTCAGTATATTGCCTTTGTCAGATTTGATGATTTGTCACGGAGGAAACGGAACCATTTATCAGGCGCTCTTTTGCAATGTTCCTATTCTTGCTATTACAAGCCACTTTGAGCAGGAATGGAATATGCATAGGATTGAGCAATTAGACCTCGGAGCATTCATTGATGATGTGTCATCAGCTTCGGAACTGAAGTCACAGGTTTTAAGGATGATTGGCCAAAAACCTGTTATCGATTTTCGAAAACTTATTATGAATTATACTTCAGATTACAGGAAGGAAGTTCTTAATAAAGCGATGGAATGTATTCAGAATATTAAATTAAATAATGCAAAAATTTAGTTTTATGCAGACAATTCAGACCCGCTCAGCATGAACATAAATAGCAGGTCTCTCTCACGGTGAGCCATTGTCACAGTGATCGGAGTCGAACTGTGTGTGAGACTTGGGACTATTCTTGCTTTACAAATTTGAGAACTTCGTTGGTGCCCGCTTCTTTATTGATGATTTGAAGAGTGTAAACTCCATTGGGTAGCCCCGATGTATTAATCTGTGCTTGCATGTTTTGAAGATCCGTAAGAACTCCTTCATAGATGTAATCTCCGGGCAGTGTTGTTTGTCCGTGAGGATTGCCAGAAAATAGATCAATCATATTCCCCTGCACATCATACACGCGCATGATGAAATCACTTGTAGATGTTGTCATACTTATCATGAGTTCGTTTTGAACAGGATTAGGGTATATTGAAATTAATCTGTTTTTTATTGATTCAATCCCTGTGGTTGTATCGGCTGCTAATTTTACAATCCAATAATCAATATCTCCATGATTTCCTGAAACATCGCCGTCATTAGAGTCAGACCAGCCTGCAATAACAAACCCGCCGTCAATAGTTTGATCAACCGAATTCGCATTATCTTCATTGCTTCCTCCTATAGGTTTTTGCCATTGTAAATTACCGCCAGCATCAAGTTTTACGATCCAGCAGTCACCATTACTATAATTTCCTACAATGTCTCCATCATTTGAAGCGGATCCACCTGCAACCAGATAGCCACCATCGGCTGCCTGAAGAACTGAATTTGCCATATCAATACCGCTTCCTCCAAAAGATTTCTGCCATTCTAAATTTCCATCAGCATCCAGCCTTACAATCCAGGCATCGTCTTTTCCATGGTTTCCAAAGACATCTCCATCATTGGATTTAGATTTTCCCGCAACAATATAACCACCGTCAGCAGTTTGTTTAATCGAACTTGCTCTATCTTCCTTACTTCCTCCTAAAGATTTTTGCCACATCAAATTTCCCTCTGCATCTAATTTTATTATCCAATAATCTCCACCCCCATGATTTCCTGAAACAATACCACTAAATGAATATGACACACCGGCTGCAATAAATCCACTGTCAGTGGTTTGTTGAATAGACAACGCAAAATCATCGTTCTCTCCTCCAAAGTTTTTTTGCCAAATCATATTTCCGGAAGCATCGAGTTTTACAATCCAATAATCGAGCAATCCATAGCTTACCGAATCCTCAGTATGAGATCTTCCCGCCACAATAAAACCGCTATCAGATGTCTGTTGTATAGACTGAGCTTTATCATAGTTGCTGCTACCCAAAGATTTCTGCCATATTATATTTCCATTCGAATCTAATTTCACAATCCAGTAATCAGAAAATCCAAAATTCTCCGTAACGTCGCCGCTACTTGAATCAGACCATCCAGCTATAATAAATCCACCATCATCAGCTTGTGCAACAGAATGCGCTTCATCAGTGCCGCTTCCTCCCAAAGACTTTTGCCATATTAAGTTTCCAAAGGCATCTAAATTCAGTATCCAATAATCATAATTACCATGATTTCCAGAAACATCTCCATCATTGGAGTTAGAATATCCTGCCACGATAAATCCACCGCTGTTAGTTTGTTGAACTGAACGCGCTTCCTCCCTATTAAGACCTCCGAAGGATTTTTGCCATTCAATGGCAGGAGTTACTTGTGCGTAAAGTGGATTGAAGTGCAACATTAATTGGATAAGAAGAATAATTTTTGAAAAATTTTTCATGGAAATTTTTTTAAACGAGAAGTAGCTCAATAAAATTACAAAATATTGTGGCCTTGGAAATTACATCAATTATCTTGCTCACAAAACAACACATTTCGCTGCTACCTGCTTATTAAATTGACCTAAAAAGGTGAAAAAAATAAGAAGCCGTCTCAAATTAATCTTGAAACGGCTTTAATGGCTGAAATATATTCAAAGTAACGATCTATTGTTTTACAAACCTGTGCACCTGATTCGTGACTGTTAGATTATTTGTTATTTGAAGGGTGTATAATCCACTCGGCAACTCAGTGCTGTTGATGCGGGCACTCGAACCTTCCATTGTTATAGGCAGGTCAATCATTTTCCCTCGCATATCATACACATGTATGGTGACTTCACTTGCTTGTGTTGCTACATCAATCGTGAGTTCATTTTGAATTGGATTGGGATATACTTTTGAAATCAGAATTTCTTCACCACCCAATCGTATAGCATGAGTAGAGATGTCTAGAACAGGATTGGTAATAGTAACTCCTAAATCTTCCGCTGGACTTTTAAAGGCAGATAAATTTCCATCCGGAGTATACTCCCAAAAATCCTTGTAGTAAATACTACTCGTAGTAAATTTAAATCCTGTTCCTATATAGCCTTTATGGCCAAGGCTAAATCCAACAGCTTCTTCGCGGGTGGTTCCCCCAAAATTTTCTTTCTGCATCCAGCCGTTGGTAAATGGATCGTATTCCCAGAAATCTTTTTTAGACGTCTGGCCTGTATTTCCTGTTCCGATATAACCTTTGTTTCCGATGCTGAAACCGACGGCAGACAGACGAGCACTACCCCCGATGTCGGCTTTTTTCAACCATATATTTGCACCAGGTTTATATTCCCAGAAATCTTTTTTATAGGTAAAATTGAGATCGAGCCCGGTTCCTATATACCCTTTGTTTCCAATAGAAAATCCTACTGCACCCCATCTTCCAGTTCCGCCGAAGTCAGCTTTCTGAATCCAGATATCGGCAGCAGAATTATATTCCCAAAAATCTTTTTTATAATTAAAACTCTCATCGATACCCGTTCCTAAGTATCCCTTGCTGCCAATGCTAAATCCGGTTGCAGCACGCCGGGCACTGCCCCCAAAGTCAGACTTCTTACTCCAGGTATTCGACTGCGGATCATATTGCCAAAAATCCTTATAATATGTTCCATTGCCAAAACCTGTTCCTATATATCCTTTGCTGCCGATGCTGAATCCTGTAGCATCATATCGCTCACCACCGCCAAAGTCAGCCTTCTGCGTCCATGTATTAGCACCCGGGTCGTATTGCCAAAAGTCTTTTCTATAAGTTTGATTCTGGTCAAAGCCAGTTCCTAAATATCCCTTACTGCGGATACTAAAGCCGGTGGCACCATATCGGGCAGTGCTTCCAAAGTCGGCTTTCTTTGTCCAGGTATTTTGTGCGTAGCTGCTTAAGCCCATAATAACCAAAATTGTAAAAAGCAGTGTAATCTTTTTACCGTTTAGAAATGGGATTTTCAATTTTTTTTTATTTCGATGTATGGTAATAAACATATTAATATTTTTTAGTTGTTTGTAATTTGATTATTTGATTACATTAAGATTCTTCATCTCATCATTAGTTACTGTTGGTGGCATTTCACCTTTTCGTATCTTTTCAATCACCATCCTTGCAACCTTTGCTGCATCTTCTTCTGATTTGAAACCCTCGTTGCCTGGAAGCCCGGGTGCGCTGGTCTGATGAATCATCAATCTGCCTCCGGCATAGATGTCGTAGCAGAAGGTATTGTTAGCAGCATCGATGATTTTGTAGGTGAGATCAGCATCAGCATATGCACTGGCCTCTGGAAATTGTGCAGCACTATTATCCAGCGGCATCGATTTTAACGGTGGCTGCGCACAAAGCATTGTGACGGAAATACAATGAAGAAGAAACAGTATCGCGAGTTTGCGATGGGTCAGAGGGTTTTTGAACATAAGGTTAATTTTTTAGGGCGGGATAATTATTAATTAAGCTGTCGAAATTAGTTGAATTTACAGGACGCATTGGGAAGGGCTTCCTGAATTGGGAGAATAGACATCTGAGTCGGAGAAAAACAATTCTATATCATTGCATATCGTGTAAAAATTTGCTAATGGGAATATGGCTTTCCACCTTTGCAATAGCCTAAAATTTTTGGAATCTTGAAACGATCAATTGTTCCTGTCATGTAAAATATTTTTCTTCGGATATCATGTCCTGTTGAAGAGAGGGCCACGAAACTTACCGATGAAGAGAAAATGAGGATAGCGATGCAGTATCAAAACATGATTCCGGAGCAGATTGTACAATACCAGGAAGAGACTGTTCAACTTACTACTGAGATGCAGGCTATTCAGCAACAAGGGATGGAGATAGTTAATGAGTTCAACACCATTGGAGTAACTATCGTGACGAAGTCAGGGCTAAGATTGGCCCTTTCTGGGAGGAAGTTCTGAAGTTGCCTGATGGTGAGGGCGCACCTGCATGGGTAAGCCCTAAAGCAGAAGCACTGCTAACAGGTTGGAATGAAAGGAGATGATGCATTGGCTTTACTGGAGGCACAGAGAAAATATATTGACTATGCCAACCAGATCTTCAGAATGCGGGAGACGGTAGCGAAATAAAAGCAACTCACGAATTCTTACCCACAAAAAGATATATAATTAAGATACTCGTCACAGTTGAAGACACAAGAGTAGTAGATAATGCTCCTTGCGGATATTCGTTTTCTTACAGCGTTAAAGTTTGTTTGCAAGATATACGAAGCACTAATTACTCCTCTATTATTCCCTGATAATTTTCTGTACCACGGTTCTTCCATCCGGATTAATAATCTTTAAAAAATAAACTCCGGAAGGCTGAGCAGAAATATCCATTTCGCTTTTAGTATTGAAGATTGTTGTTGAATATACTTTTTCTCCAAGTGTACTGTATATTTCTAATTGAGATTGCTTTGCCATCCCTGAAATAACAAAGGCACCGGTTGTAGGATTTGGGAAGATAGAGAATGCTGCATTATTAGAAATTTCATTGACTCCTATGATAGCTTGAGGAATAATATTGCTGTAGTAAATATCCTGTTCTCCGTTTAAGGTATTAGCCCATGCGAGATGTGCGCCGGAATTATCAGAAACCATATCGAAATAATCACCCATCTTCTCTTGGTTTGGATAGCCGATGTGAGGATCGAAAGAGTCAGACAATTTTTCATTAACCGACCAGGTATACCCCTTGTCTGTCGAATAGGAATAATAGAGTACCGACGAATCTGAGCCGAATGGAGCATCTCGCGTATCAAGCCAAACAGCATCAATCCTGCCATTTGGAGCAACCGACATTGTACCGAACCACTGTGTATTAGTTAGTGATGAATCATCGTTTATCCGGATGGGTGAACCCCATGTAAGTCCTCCATCCTCGCTCTTTGCAAACATCACATCAGCAGGATCTGAATTCGATAATCGTGACACTGAGGCAAGTACATAAATATTGTCCTGACCGAAAGCATTAAAGCGATCCACATCTATGTTTACCTGGCCAAGAAGACCTCCGGGGTTGGCAGTAACGCCATAGCCAAGGTTTCCATCGATAAAGACAGATACAGGGAGATTCCAACTGATTATTGAGCCAGGGATTTGAGCATCCGGAGATTTAGTAACTACAATATTACCAGGCTGACTGCTCCCGCCAGCCCCGCCCGCAATGTATAGCTCTCCACCATTTCCCACAGCCATCGTTCCCCAATATGGATCTCCCTCTACTACAGTGCAACTTTCAAAGCTGCTGCCTCCATTCGAGGATCGGGTGAAGAAACCAGGGGGACATGTAGTAAAATAAGAAGTCCAAAAGGAATAAATATTTCCACTTCCCACTCCCGTAGTACGGTCAATGGTCATCCATTGTTTATCGCCACCGGCTGCATCGGTTCCAGTATCCCATAT
>JACCZV010000056.1 GCA_013695775.1 Chitinophagales bacterium
CGTAATTCAGTCTTTCGTTCCAGAAATCAGCGAGTGTGTTGCCTTTACGCTCCGGATATAGTGTACTGAACTCCCACTTAAACTGCCCTTTATTCGTTCTGTACAGCTTTTCGAGTTGCTTTGGGTCATCTATAAATTTAAGAATTTCGTCTTTCATGGCTTCGTTTAAATTATTTTGTCAAATTTTCAATTGCTATGAGTCAGGCGCTTCAATTCCACATCGTGCCGTCTAATCCCAAAACAGTCCCAAGCCATAACCCAATGATAAATACCATCACACTTAAAATAATAGCTATGGTTTTGTTTAAACCGACCTGATCGTGAAAATGAACAATAAAGTAATTACATAAACCACCCATTGCTCCGGCTAACGGAACTATAATCAGCGGTTTTATCATCCATAGCTTTCCCCACTCTGGATTAGGTTCTCCATCTGAAAGCAGAAAAGGTGAGATCAGTAATAAACCAATCCCTGCACCCACTAACATTCGTTTAACTAATGAAACTTGACGTGGCTGTAATGTTGAACTGTTTAATTGTGTCATGTTATTTAATTTTTAAAAGTTATAAGTTGGTTTGTCTACCCTGTAGATCTTTTCAAGCTGCCTGGGATTGTCGATGTTCGTTAAGTATGTCAAGTCTGTTCATGAAAATTTATCGTTGATGTCGGTTTCGTTTTATGCAGTTAGTTTTCATTTTTGTAAAGTACTTTGAAATACAAAGTAAGATGAAATATTTGAGCTGTGCAAGAAAAATAATAAAAAATTAAAACAGGATGGAGCAGAATAAAAACAAAAAACCGGCTTTGTGTGGAAACCGGTTTTTTAATTGCTATTATAAATTACGCTTGTGTCTGAATAGAATTACAGTGTGTTTGCTCCACCATTCTCTCACACCTGGAGCTAGCGGTTTTGTTTGCTAGTTTAGAGCTGTAATTATAACTCCAAACTGTATGAGGTCACCACTAAAGAAGCTAAGTTTATAAAACTCTACCTCAATATGGCACAAAGCTTAATTGCTGAAGAGCGCCTGATGTGTAGTCGTATTCATAGAAGCCCTCTGTTGTTACTGCCAGAAGCAATCCGTTAACCGGAATTACATCACGGGTTTCACCGGGGAACACCACCTGGTGTAAAATCAGATTTTCGGGATCAGCGGCATTGTAGTACTTCAACCCTGCACTTCCATCACAGACGAAAAGATTTACTCCATCAATTCCCAACCCGTAAGGGCTGCTCATCTGGTAACTCGTAACAAGTTGGGGTGAAGTAATAATGCTGAGATCAACAATATCAAGCTGATTGATTCCACCACCACAAGTTGTTCCAGCCCTTAGTGTAGAATAGGCATAGTTTCCCTGCACCACCACAGGATCACAACTGGTGGCATGTATAAATTGTGATAAAAACTCAGGTGATGCCGGATTGCTGTTGTCATAGATCTGTATGCCGGTAGTGGTGCCAATGAACAAATAATTATTATAAGGGAAAATAGTTTCAATATTCCATGGCATATCAACTATTCCGGCTGATATAGGATTCGATGCATTTTCAATATTAAAAAGTAACATAGTGTCATCTGTAAGGCAGTACAAAGAGTTTTCAACAATTGCAAACCGGGCCATTGAACCGGCGATACCAGGGCTAGGAGCAGAAGTATTACTGCCGGAGCTGCTTCCTGAAGAACCATTTACGGAAGTGCCTGTGCTGCTGGAAAAACCATCAAAAAAAATAAGTCCGGAAAAATTAGAACCGCAGGGTTCTGTAACTGTTGTGTCTTTCTCAATCCAATCAACAATTACCCCTTTATTATTGTCTCCAACAAATCCTGAGGTATATGATCGCTGCGGAAAAACATTTTCAAGTCTCGAAACCTCTGTAGCGCCTGCAGGATTGGTAACATCAATGGCCACCATGTCAATATAGCTATCTGCGTAAAGTATATTATCTTTCATGGTAATGTCAATATTTCCAGGAATATTAATAAACGCAATTTTCTGAGGGGAAGAAGGATTGGTATTGTCAATAATGTGAATTCCTTTATCTACTTCATTAAGGAAGATGTAAGGAGCCTTATAATAAATCTTACCTGCATTTTGAATTTCAGCAGCAGGCAGTGTATTCACTGCGCTTCTTAAATTGCTGTAAGACATATAGACGGGCTTATAAAGTTTATACGCATATGTGGTTTCACAGGAATCTTTCAGACATGCTGAAAAAGACAAAGGCATGAAAACAGCAAGAGCAATGAACGGCAAGCGATTGGAGATACGAGATGTTTTCATGACAAAAGTTTAGATTGCTTAAAAATAGCAAATAGATGAATACGAAAAATCATTTTTTTGTCACTTTTTATATTCTATTATCAATGCATCTCAGCTGCAACATTGCTTGCTTGCAGGCTCAAAATCCAATGCAGGATGTTATTTATCTGAATGATGGAAGCATTTTACGCGGGCGAATTACTGAGCGGCACACCGATAGCCTGTTAAAAGTACAAATCGATGGAGGAAGCATATTTGCTCTTAATCCCTCTGATATTGATTCCATTAAAGAGGAAAAACGATTTCAGAATAGCCGCAATACTTTGCCAGGATATTATAATCAGACTGGTTTTACAATAGTAACAGGAGGCGACCAGAGTTATCCCTACTACAGAGATCCACTGCATGTGTCATTTTACTCGGTACATGGCTACAGGTTTTCAAACAGAATAATGACAGGAGGTGGTGCAGCTATGGACCTAAACAGCTACCTTCTGCTTCAGTTTTTTGCCGACCTGCGTTGGGAAGCTTTGAAACAATCCGCATCACCTTTTGCTTATGTGCAGGGTGGCTATGGATTGCCGCTAAGACCTGCTGGGTTCAATTATGTAAAAGAAACAAAGGGCGGACTGATGTGGAGCGCAGGAGCCGGTATGCGATTTTATTTCAGAAGACAGGGATCATTTTTATTAAGCATGGGCTATAAGAAAACGGAAATTAATGAGATAGTCCTGTACCCCTTAGCAAGTGAGCAGAAATTTCACTATATATTTAACCGATTATGTTTAAATTTTGGATTAGGATTTTAAAAAAATGGAATTGTCTGCAAATCATACCTGTCGGCTATATCTTATTTTTTGTCTAGGGGTAAATGCGCTCTTTTACCTGAATTATTGAAGTGAATCACAATAATTCATGAAATATATTACGTTGATCTTTAAAGGATAATTGCTTATTTCACAAGAAGACAATTTGCACCCGATGTTCACTTTTTCCTAAATTTATACCATGATCTTCTCTAAAACCTCTATCGCTGCAGGAATTTTAACAATTGTCTCTGTTTTATTTAGTTTAAAAGTATCTGCTAAATGTGAACCTTATCTAACACCATCAAATGATACAGCTATCTGCGAGGAAAGTTCGCTCCAGTTAACCATTCATGGTGTTTTATCTGCCCCTAGTGTGGAATGGTATAAAGATGGCGTAAGACTTATAGATCAAACAAGCTTAACTCTGGAAGTAAATGAGAGTGGCACCTATACAGCGATAGTTTTTAATTTCTACTGCGGATATGACTATATTAGTCAAGGAA
>JACCZV010000065.1 GCA_013695775.1 Chitinophagales bacterium
GGGCGTAAATCCACAAAAGATGAAAGTGATTGGGCTAATGATTGCCAATTCGCTTACAGCGATGAGCGGATTTTTAGTTTGCCAGTATCAGCAATTTTCAGACATTAACATGGGCATTGGCATTGTCATTTTTGGATTAGGTGCTGTGATGATGGGTGAAGCCCTGATGGGATCATTAAAGGTGAATTCAATTGGCATCAGATTGATTGGTGTTATAGGCGGTTGCGTACTGTTTAGACTTATTATAGGAATTGCTTTAACACTGGGCATAAATCCCAATTGGCTGAAATTTGTTACTGCATTTATTGTTCTGCTAGTTGTGGGATTGCCAAATTTGAAAAGGAAATCATCTTAAATAATATTCTAATTATACTGAAAATATACAGAAGAAGATATATACACATAATATGATTGGAATTTGAAGAACCATTATGCAAATGCTTGAAGTCATTCACCTTCAGAAATATTTTAATAAAGGCACAGCCAATGAAGTGGAGGCATTGACCGATTGTTCGTTGGTATCGGCAGAGGGAGAATTTGTGGTGATCATCGGCGCAAATGGGTCAGGAAAATCAACTTTGCTGAATTTAGTAGCCGGCACAAATCTTCCGGACAAAGGAAAAATTTTCATAGATAAACAAGATGTTACCTTTCGAAAAGACTTTCAACGAAGCAAGTGGATAGCCCGTGTTTTTCAGGATCCTATGGCGGGCACCGCCTCCGAATTAACTATCATTGATAATTTCCGTCTCGCTGCTTTAAGAACAAAAAGAAAAACATTTAAAACAGGAATAAATGAAGCTTTCATAAAAACTGTGCGCAACAGGTTGTCAACTTTAAATCTTGGTCTTGAAAATAAATTGAATACGGTTGTTGGTAAACTCTCAGGCGGCCAGCGGCAAGCCTTAACTTTATTGATGGCTGTAATGGATGATCCGAAGATTTTATTATTAGATGAACCTACCGCCGCCCTGGATCCAAAATCTTCAGAGCTGATAAGTGAGATGGCCGACGACCTCATAAGGCAACATACTATAACTGCGCTTCTGGTGACGCATAACATGGAATATGCATCAAAGTATGGAACGCGACTAATAATGATGAATCAAGGAAAAATTACTATAGATATATCAGGAGAAGAAAAAGCAAAACTTACAACTGATGATCTGCATCGTTGGTTTCATCAATAGGACGAAGATTAATGGAATTAAAACAGCGGTAAATAGTCTTGTGAAGAGTTTATGAAATAAGGTAAATCGCTGCAACGAACGACAATTTTGTTGCTTTGTCTTAAAGTATCATAATAGGAAAAATATGGGTTTAAAGAAAAGAAGCCTTTGGTATGCCTTCATTCAAGCCAAATGTCCACATTGTCATCACGGAAATATGTTCATCAATAAAAATCCATATAACTTAAAAAACATGAGTGAGATGCATCTTAATTGTCGAGTCTGCGGTATTTCTTTTTTCCCGGAAACTGGCTTTTATTGGGGCTCTATGTATATGTCGTACGTGATCACTGTATTTTTTTCCGTTATTAACGTTGTGCTTATAGGAGTTCTTTCACATTGGAATTTATATGCTCTGGTAATAGGAAATGCATTATTGCTAGCAGTAGGTTTCCCCCTCTTCTTCCGCTATGCACGTGTGATCTGGCTACAGATAAATATGCCTTTTAATGCGGAGGTATCTAAAAAGTTTGATGTTTGATTTCTTAGCCTTGACTTTAAATATAAATTAAACTTTGCCAACTACTGCCACACGTCTTGCAAAGACGACTTTATGGGAGCGATCAATAAGCAGGCAGGCTATCAATTAATGCCCCCTGACTCCCTCCTCGATCGGAGGAACATTGAACAGGAGCCTCAGGTTTCGTCCTTCCGGCCTTGAGCCGGAATCTAAACATTGCAACACTACCTTCCTAGATTGCGGATCAAATCCGCAGTGACCGCCTTAAGGGCAAGGCACACCAGCGAGTGAGTGTAGCCGGACTCTGGCTAAAAATTCTATTAAACTTTACCAACTACTGGCGCGCTTCCATCATTTTTCAGGGCGATCTGAAGCACCTGCATCATATCGTCAACATAATGGAAGGTTAAGCCTTTGATGAACTCGGCATTTATCTCGGAGATATCTTTCTCATTCATTTTGCATAGCAGTATCTCTTTCATGCCCGCTCGCTTTGCTGCGAGAATTTTTTCTTTGATGCCCCCCACCGGCAATACTTTCCCACGCAATGTGATCTCACCAGTCATGGCCAAAAACTTCTTTACCTTTCTTCCGCTATATGCTGATGCAATGGAACTAAGCATTGTAACGCCGGCGGACGGCCCATCTTTCGGGATAGCTCCCTCCGGAACATGAATGTGAATGTCTTTCTTATCAAAGTCTTCCTGCCTTACACCGATCTCATCCGAGTGTGATTTAATAAACGTCAGGGCCGTAGAGGCAGACTCCTTCATTACGTCACCAAGATTTCCTGTAAGCTTTAAATTTGCTTTACCCTTACTTAAAGCAGTTTCCACATATAAGATCTCACCGCCCGTATACGTCCATGCAAGACCAATTGCAACACCCGGTGGATTTTCTTCCTGGTACATTTCCGCATCGAAACGTTTAATACCGAGAATTCGTTTTACATCACCACCAGAAAGCTCCGAGCTTCGTTTTTCATTCAGCGCCACATCCTTAGCAACCGACCTCATCATTGCCGCAAGCTTGCGATCGAGTTCCCGAACACCAGACTCCCGGGTATAATCTTCAATGACTTTTTGAATCACCTGCTGGGAAAAGGCAACATGTTTTTTCTTTAACCCATGCGCCTCTAACTGCTTTGGTATCAGGTGCCGCTCTGCAATCTCTATTTTTTCCTCAACGCTATATCCACTGATTTCAATTACCTCCATTCTGTCGCGCAAGGCAGGCTGAATGGTTGCCAGTGAATTTGCCGTAGCAATAAATAGGACTTTGGATAGGTTATACTCAAGCTCAACATATTGATCATAGAAGGAATGATTTTGTTCAGGGTCTAATACTTCAAGCAATGCCGATGATGGATCACCCCGGAAATCAGCGCCTACCTTATCAATTTCATCGAGCATGAAGACGGGATTAGAGGTCTGTGCTTTTTTTAGTGATTGGATGATGCGGCCTGGCATGGCACCGATATATGTTTTTCGATGACCCCTTATTTCGGCTTCATCATGCAACCCTCCAAGAGACATGCGCACATACTTGCGATTCAATGCTTTAGCAATAGATTTTCCAAGTGAAGTTTTACCTACTCCGGGAGGCCCGACAAAACAGAGAATTGGCGATTTCATATCTCCTTTCAGCTTAAGCACAGCCAGATATTCCAGAATACGATCTTTAACTTTTTCTAAACCATAATGATCCTGCTGAAGGATTTTTTTCGCTCGTTTAAGATCGAACTTGTCCTTGGTATAAACTCCCCAGGGGAGATCAAGCAACAATTCAAGATAATTCAATATCACAGAATGTTCCGCAGCCGCGGGATTCATACGCTGAAGCTTGGCCGCTTCTTTCTCAAAATGATCACCTACTTCTTTTGTCCACTTTTTCTTCTGAGCACGCTCCTTCAGATTTAGCATCTCCTTTTCAAGAGAATCCGAGTTGCCCAATTCTTCCTGAATTGTCTTTAGTTGTTGCTGAAGAAAATAATCCTTCTGCTGCTTCTCAATGTCGGAGCGCACCTTGTTTTGAATCCTATTCTTCAACTCCAAAACCTGAATCTCTGATTCAAGATGCAATAACACTGATTGAGCACGTTCTTTTAAATCATTTTGTTCCAGAACCTTCTGCTTATCCTTTATATCTATAGAAAGATTGTTTGCAATGAAATTTATTAGAAAGCCCGGTGAATCTATATTGCGCAGCATGATGCTTGCTTCGGTAGGAATATTTGGTGAAAGCTTAATGATGTTGCCTGCCATCTCCTTTAATGAGGCAACCATGGCATCGAATTGCTTATCGTTGAGATAAGGAATGTCGCTGAGCACATCTATTGATGCTTTAAAGAAAGGATCAGTGCCTACGAATTCGCGTATGGTAAAGCGAACTTTACCCTGAATAATAGCCGTGGTACTGCCATCAGGCATTTTTAACATTTTCAGAATTTTCGCCATCGTCCCGATCAAATATAAATCCTTGAACTCCGGTTCTTCCACGTTGGCATCTACCTGGGCAAGCACCCCTATAAATTTATCTGATGCATATGCCTCTCTTACCGCTTTTATTGACTTATCGCGACCCACCGTAATTGGTATTACCACTCCGGGAAACAATACAGTATTGCGTAGCGGCAATACAGGAATTATGTCAGCGAAAACATCCTTCTTACCATCACCCTCTTCCTCAAGGGTTATCAATGGCATAAACTCAATATCTTCATCAATACCAGGCATAAGAATTTTCAAGCTATTTTTCATTTAACAATGACAGGTTCCAAAATTAGTTATTCCCACTTACTGTTCTGCGAGCTTATAGTAACTTATACGGTTTTAAACCTTTGACCGTATACTGAAAACACTTCTGAGAGAGATTTATTGCAGCACTGTGCTGTGTGAGTTTTTAAAGGATAACTCTCCCCGATCATCATTTGTTACAAGAATATTATTGTCGTTACTTACCTCACCGCTAAGGATTTTTTTCGAAAGCTCATTGATTAATTCTTTTTGAATCACCCGTTTCAAGGGCCGTGCTCCAAACTGAGGATCATACCCTTCATGAGCCAGCTTTTCAATCACCTCATCCGTGAAATCGAGATGAATGTTATTCTTCAGTAACATTTTCTTAAGCTGTTCAAGCTGAATCTTTACTATTTCTAAAATCTCGTCTCGCATTAAGGGACTAAAGAGGATGATATCATCTATCCTGTTAAGAAATTCAGGCCGAATCGTTTTTTTAAGCAATTCCATCACCTCCAGCTTAGTAGTCTCCATTACACTCCATTTATTATTTTCATTTACTCCTTCGAAGTTTTCCTGAATTATCGATGAGCCGAGGTTTGATGTCATGATTATTATAGTATTCTTGAAATTCACAACCCGACCTTTATTGTCCGTCAACCTTCCGTCATCCAGCACCTGAAGCAGAATGTTAAATACGTCAGGATGCGCTTTTTCAAATTCGTCGAGAAGTATAACAGAATACGGTTTGCGGCGAACCGCTTCTGTAAGTTGACCTCCCTCATCATATCCGACATAACCCGGTGGAGCACCAATCAATCGTGAAACCGCATGACGCTCCTGATATTCGCTCATATCTATACGCGTCATGGCATTATCATCATTAAATAATATTTCAGCCAAAGCTTTCGCAAGTTCGGTTTTTCCTACACCCGTGGTGCCAAGAAAAATGAATGAGCCAATCGGACGCTTAGGATCCTGCAAACCCGCCCGGCTTCGTCTTATAGCATCTGCAACTGCCTGTACGGCTTCATCCTGCCCGACTACACGAGCATGCAACTCAGTTTCAAGATGTAATAGTTTTTCCTTTTCACTTTGAAGCATCCGCATTACCGGAATACCAGTCCACTTAGAAACGATTTCAGCGATATCCTCAGCATCTACCTCTTCTTTGAGCATACGGCTTCCCTTGTTTATTTCTTCCAGCTTGGTCTCAAATTCTTTTAGCTTTTGTTCCGCTTCGCGAATCTTTCCATATCTCAACTCAGCAACCTTTCCATAATCCCCAATTCGTTCAGCCTGCTCAGCCTGTAGTTTAAAATCTTCGATTGTCTGTTTGGTTTCCTGCACCTCATCTGCAATGTCTTTCTCAGACTGCCATCTGGCTTTAAGCTGGTTCTTTTCTTCGGAAAGGTTTGCAATTTCCCTGTTCAGATCCTCCAGCTTCTTTAAGTCATTTTCGCGTTTAATCGCTTCCCTTTCAATCTCAAGCTGACGAATTTTTCGTTCTATCTCATCCAATTCTTCCGGCACAGAATCCATCTGCAGTCGCAATTTGGCTGCCGCTTCGTCAATGAGGTCAATGGCCTTATCAGGAAGAAATCTATCGGAAATGTAACGATGGGAGAGACTTACAGCAGCCATGATGGCTTCATCTTTTAACCTGACTTTATGATGCGTTTCGTAACGCTCTTTCAATCCACGCAAGATTGATATGGCATCCTCTTCATTGGGCTCATCAATTATAACTTTCTGAAATCTCCTTTCCAGTGCCTTATCCTTTTCAAAGAATTTCTGATATTCATTTAATGTGGTGGCACCCACGGTTCTCAGTTCGCCACGCGCTAATGCAGGTTTTAGGATATTTGCTGCATCCATTGCCCCCTCTGTTGCTCCTGCACCAACGAGTGTATGTATCTCATCAATAAATAAAATTATCTGACCATTGCTTTCAGTAACCTCTTTAATCACAGCTTTTAGCCGCTCTTCAAACTCTCCGCGAAACTTTGCTCCTGCAAGCAAAGAACCGGTATCAAGAGCATAGACGGTTTTACTTTTTAAATTCTCAGGAATGTCGCCGTTCACGATGCGATGAGCTATGCCTTCTGCAATCGCTGTTTTACCCACACCAGGCTCGCCTACCAGTATGGGATTATTTTTGGTACGGCGTGAAAGAATATGCAGCACACGACGGATTTCTTCATCACGCCCTATCACAGGGTCTAATTTCCCCGATTGTGCCAGATCATTCAAATTCTTAGCATATTTATTTAAGGCGTTGTAGGTAGATTCGGCAGATTGGTCAGTCACCTTACGGCCCTTTCGCAGTTCGGCGATAGCAAGCTTTAAGTCCTTCTCATTGATACCAGCATCCTTTAGCAACTTAGCAGTATTGTCTTTTCCTGTTAACAGCGCATGTAAAAGATGCTCAACAGATACAAATTCATCCTTATATTCTTTTAAATAACCCTGTGCTTTTATCAATGCCTGGTTAGCATCGTTAGAAAGATATTGACCTGAAGCACCGCTCACTTTAACATAACCATTTAGATATTCAGCAAGCTTGGTTGCGATATGGTTGATATTGGCGCCTAACTTTTTTAACAGATAATCAATCACGTTCTCATCTACAACCATTAACCCCTTTAGCAAATGACCCGTCTCAATTGATTGGTTTTGATTCGCAAGAGCCAGCTCCTGTGCTTTCTGAATGGCTTCCTGTGATTTTATAGTGAAGTTGTTCAAATTCATTTTCAAAAATTCAGTTTCGTTGCCCAAATAGGCTGCCATACCAATTAATGACTGGATAGTCGGTAATAATGTCGCACAAAATCATTTTTGCTTGACTCTTTGGCAAGTTTACCTTTGCAGAGGTAATATATTTTCTGAATAGTCAACTCCATACCCGTATCATTAAGACTGAAGCCCTTCGGCTCGGCTTTGATTATTGTGGTATTTCCAAAGCAGAAAAATTGGATGAGGATGCACGGCAATTAGAAAAATGGCTAAACAAGGGCTTACATGGTACGATGAAGTATATGGAAAATTATTTTGATTTGCGTGTAGACCCGACTAAGCTTGTGCCGGATGCAAAATCGGTAATATCATTGTTATATAATTATTACAATGAAGAAACCTCATTGGATAAGATAGAACCAAGGATCTCAAAATATGCTTTCGGAAAAGATTACCACATCGTTATTAAAGAAAAACTTTTTCACTTATTAGAATATATTCAAAATGAAATAGGTGAAGTACAGGCAAGGGTGTTTGTGGATTCCGGTCCGGTGCTGGAACGTTCGTGGGCTGTAAAAAGTGGCCTCGGCTGGATTGGAAAAAATGGAAATCTGATAAACAAGGATAGTGGGTCTTACTATTTTCTCGCGGAGATAATACTTGATCTGGATTTGGAATACGATGGGCCTTTAAAAGACTATTGCGGCACATGTACCCGATGCATTGATGCGTGCCCTACCGATGCAATTTTGCCGGAGAAAGTGATTGATGGTAGCAGATGCATTTCTTATTTTACCATTGAATTGCGGGATGAAATACCTGATGATATGAAAGGTAAATTTGAAGGGTGGATGTTTGGTTGCGATATATGTCAGGACGTTTGCCCCTGGAACCGCTTTGCGGAAAATCATAAGGAAAATCAATTTCTTCCTTCTGAACAATTATTAGAAATGCATAAAAATTACTGGGAAGATATTACTGAGGAGGTATTTAAAAAGCTGTTTAAAGATTCCCCGTTAAAGCGAACCAAGTATTCGGGAATTCAAAGAAACCTTGAATTTATTAAAACGAATTCAGTGACATCAAAAAGCGACATAAACAGTTAATGAATGTGTTGTCCTTTCAATTCCATTGATTTCAAAATTTCTTTTTCCATATGAAGCATTTCGCTCCACCGTGCATTAACTACTTCAGCAGCCATATAAGTTTTAGCCAGCTTCATAAATATTGTATAATGACCTGCCTCCGACTCCATAAAATGGCGATAGAAATTTCTTAAATCCGGCTGTGGCAACTTTTCTGAGAGCAAACGGAATCGTTCACAGCTTCTTGCCTCAATCAATGCAGAAACAAGCAATTTATCCATTAACTGGCGTTCAATGCGATCTCCGGCCCGAATGAAATTTCTTAGTTGGTTAACATATTCATCTTTACGTTGTTTGCCAAGTTTCAGATTACGTCTGTTTAATTCAGCCAAAACCATCCTAAAATGCCCCCACTCTTCTGTTACGATGGGTGCAAGCTTTTTTACCAGCTCCTGCCGATCGGGATAATTTTGAATAAGCGAAATACAAGTAGATGCTGCCTTCTGCTCGCAGTATGCGTGATCAGTAAGAATTTCTTCGAGAGACTTTGAAGCAAGGTCAGCCCATCGTGGATCTGTAGGCAATTGAAGGCGAAGCATCGTATTTGTTTTTGCGAAGATAGTGGTGATGTGTGCTTCACCGGAGCTAGATTATTTAATCAATCTTGTCAATAGCCCAATTCTGGTGAGACGCAATAGAAAGCCGCCCATATTGAGGCGGCTTATAGGAATTGTAGGAATAAATATATCCTTATGATCACTCCTGCTTCACAAACTTGCGCACCTCACTTATTCCAGTTTTGTTGTTGGTGATTTGAAGGATATAAAACCCATCAGGTAAAGCAGTGGTGTTGATTTGTGCCTGCGTGTTTTGAATTGTTGTTGGCAGAGAAATCATTTTCCCCTGCAGATCATAGACACGAATGGTGACTTCACTGGCAGGTATAGCCATACTAATCATAAGTTGATTTTGAACAGGATTGGGATATACTTCTGAAAAGAAGTCTTCAGGGTCAAACATTGTTTCGGTAGTTGCGTCGGCATCGTTCTTTACAATCCAGTAATCAGCATTGCCCTGGCTTGCCTGTGTTTTGTCTCCGCTGATTCCTGAAGAGGAAAATCCGCCCAGGACATATCCCCCGTCGGTAGTTTGCTGAAGAGAATTAAGGCCATCACTTTCGCTGCCTCCAAACCGTGCATCCCATTGCTTTACTCCACCGGCATCGGTCTTTACAATCCAGTAATCACTACTGCCCTGGCTGGCCTGTGTTTTGTCTTCGCTAATTCCTGAAAAGGACTCTCCACC
>JACCZV010000129.1 GCA_013695775.1 Chitinophagales bacterium
CATAAATTACATTGCGAGAGTAAACAGAAGCAATCCCGTTGATTCCAAACCGGGGTTTTTAAATTCGATTACTTCAGAGTTTCTAATCAGGAAATTTAGTGACGGTTTTTTTTGGAATTTATAAATATGCAAACGTTAGGGTTTTAGATTGCTTAGAGCTTCATTGAGTGCTCGGTGTTTTTGAAATTGCCGGATATAATTCCACTCGCTCCCACCTCCTTTCATTCGAATCAACTCAACCATCTTTCGCCTATCAGTTTCATTCCATTGGGGGAGATTGGTAAAGGTGCTTAATAGCAATGAAAAGTTTTTCATTGATCGTTGTTCCCACCTTGAGAATGAGGAGATATTATCCATCCTCAGAAATTTCTGTATCTCCCGGAATATTGTTGTTTCCGCATTCATTCGGTCTCCCTGGAAACGACTATTGATCATCTTCGTCACAGCTTCACTAACGAATGAAACATCCGTATGATGATGGCCGGTTTCATCACATACCAATTCAAGATTTGAAAGAATTAGCTTTTTCATCTCTTTCAAAGAGGAACGATATCCTTTATCTTCTAAAATTCTTTCGTATTCAGTTGCTGCCAGCATTCTCAATTCCTCTTTCACTGGCAGGAAACCAAGGCGATAATAAAACCAGAATGCGCCGGATTTTATTCCCTCCGCATTATTCTTACCAATCTGATAAGGTTCTACCACAAACCGGTTAACACCATAATGATTGTGATACAACCTCAATATCTGGCAAAAAATAAATGCAGATTCACCGCCGCGGTATGGCTCAAACACATGCACCCCGATCTTAGAGCGTTGCTGAAAAATCCATCCGCCGCCATATGCAACAGGAAGTCGGTTTTTAAATGCTATATAACCGATATATGAATCAAAGGGGAGACGCCGTTCAACAATCATAGGATATAAAGCAATGTCAACGCCTCTGTCCATACTAAAAAATTGCACAGCATTCACATCAGCATATGTCACCGGATCAGTTTCACGCTGCAGTGTGCACAATATGCCGCGTGCGGTTTCTACCAAAGAATTCTTTTCAATTGAGGAGATTTCCACAGGACGAGTAATAGGTTTAAGGATTGATTTTGCAGCATCCGGATGCCGGTTGATTTCTCTTTCCTGGTAAAATATTTTCCGGGGCAAAGACCTTGCAAATGTTCGTGAAGGCATGCTTTCGTTCAAATGCCATTGCACATAAATCTTCAATGAATCATAAAGATGATCACGAATTTCATCTGTTAAGTTTTTCTCAGAGATTAGTTTCAGCAGCCATTGCAAATCTGTAAGTCTGCTTTCTCCTTTTGCCTCTTTGAATAGGTCCTCAAGTGAAACTATTTTTTTTATTAAGAATTCTGCTTCAGCCTTTGGAAAACTTATACGGATTAAATCTTTGATCACTTCACTGCCCGCATCACATTCCATTATAGAAACATCATGAGGAAAACTATTCGCGAGCCACTTCGCCATATCGAAGCTGAAGGCGACATTCACCTGTGTGAATGCCATCCCGGTACCTGTAAGCTGTATTTGTAAACGCTCGTTCTTCCTTTCAGAATATTGACGTGTTATAGCTGCAACCCGAAGAAGCTCCGCATTGGCAAGATCAAATAGTTTTTTATTCTCTGCGTATGCCAGCAGAAACAAAAGACAATCATGGTATTGAACATGAAATTTAATATTACTAATATTAAAATGTGCAGCCTTTTTCAGGAGCTCTATTTTCATCTGTGCCGAATCTCCACCGAAGTGATTGCTTGCCAATCGCAGGTGTTTTATGAAATCAGAATTCAAAGAATTGGTAGCAGGGGTCTTGATTACTTCATCCATTTCTATATAAGGTTGCAGCAATCTTTATAAAAGATTTAGTTTTATTGAAGTCAAAGATGCTCAAGTTCACTGATGGAATCAAGAATAGATGTAATTCGCGCAGACATAACAAAAATTAAAGCAGATGCTATTGTGAATGCTGCCAACAGCGCATTGATGGGAGGCGGAGGCGTTGACGGCGCTATTCATGCTGCGGGCGGAAGAAAAATTTTAGAAGAATGTATGGCATATGTTGCTGCAAATGGAAGGTTGCCGGTGGGTGAGGCGATGATCACTTCCGGCGGCATGCTTCCGGCAAAGTATGTTATTCATACAGTGGGGCCTGTATGGAGCGGAGGTAACAATAAAGAGGATGATTTGCTAAAAAATGCTTACCTGAATTCATTAAAGATTGCCTCAGCTAAGGGCATCCGTTCAATTGTCTTTCCAAATATCAGTACCGGCATCTTTCATTTTCCTAAAGACAGAGCTGCCGCAATTGCTGTTGATACAACAAAGGAGTTTCTAAAAACAAATTCCTCCATAGAGAGAATACTGTTTGTATGCTATGATGAGGAGAATTATCAACTTTATCAATCTAAGATTACAACGGAATAGATTTCTTTTAAGCCGTAGTTGGCCTTCGCCGAGTTCAAAGGGAGCCAGACCAACAACTGGGAAATTATTGACTCTATTATGCCTATATTTTATTCTTTTAGCCCTGGCGAGACGGAATTTCCTAAGGGTGTGCAATAGCTATTACTCTAAACTTAGTCTCGTTATAGTCTGTGCCTTTTTCATTCCTTCAACAGTTTTTTTGTAATCACCCCATCGGCTGTTCGCAGCTCTATGATATAGAGACCTGC
>JACCZV010000143.1 GCA_013695775.1 Chitinophagales bacterium
GGGGTTCGCAAATTTTGCAGCATATTCCTCAACCTTCTCATTCAGCTTAGCTTCTTTCTCCGTGGCGCTGTTGATCTCTTTCTTGAAAATAATTTCCACGGCACCTTTAGCACCCATTACTGCAATCTCTGCTGTTGGCCAGGCATAGTTCATATCGGCACCAATATGCTTTGAATTCATCACATCATATGCGCCGCCGTAAGCTTTGCGAGTGATTACAGTGATTCGCGGCACAGTGGCTTCACAAAAAGCGTAAAGGAGCTTGGCACCACTGGTGATAATTCCGTTCCATTCCTGGTCTGTTCCGGGCATAAAGCCTGGCACATCTTCAAGCACAAGCAAGGGCACATTGAAGCAATCGCAGACTCTTACAAAGCGCGCGCCTTTGGCCGAAGCTTTTATATCAAGAACACCTGCGAGCACCGCGGGCTGATTTGCGACAATTCCTATGCTGCGGCCTGCAATTTTTGCGAAGCCTACAATGATGTTTTCAGAAAAATGCTCATGTACTTCTAAAAAGCTGCCCTCATCCACTACTTCGGTAATCACTTCTTTAATATCATAAGGCTGGTTAGGATTTTCAGGAATAAGGGAATTTAGATTAGGCCGGCGTTCATCCCCAGCTTGGTACTCATATACCGGAGCAATGTCTTCACAATTCTGTGGAAGATATGATAGCAATTTTTTTATTTTTTGAATGCACTCCACTTCATTCACAGAGGTAAAATGAGTCACTCCTGATTTTGTTGCATGTGTCATTGCTCCTCCCAGCTCTTCAAACGATACTTCTTCATGAGTTACTGTTTTTACCACATTGGGCCCCGTAACAAACATGTAAGAAGTATTTTCTACCATTAAAACAAAATCTGTTATGGCTGGCGAATAGACGGCGCCTCCCGCACAAGGCCCCATGATGGCAGAGATCTGCGGCACCACGCCCGATGCCTGCGTATTCAGATAAAATATATCAGCATACCCCCCGAGTGACACAACGCCCTCCTGTATTCGAGCACCTCCGCTGTCATTTAAACCAATGACAGGAACACCATTCTTCAAGGCCATCTCCATGATGCGGACAATCTTTGCTGCATGAGTTTCCGACAGAGAGCCACCAAATACGGTGAAGTCCTGTGAATAGAGATAAACCATTCTGCCATTGACTTTTCCGTACCCCGTTACCACACCATCGCCATAGTAGACTTCGTTTTCCATCCCAAAATCATTAGACCGATGGGTCACGAACATTCCAATCTCCTCAAATGATCCCTCATCGAGAAGCAAGTCAATTCTTTCCCTTGCCGTTAGCTTTCCTTTTTTATGTTGCTCTTCAATCCGCTTTGCCCCGCCTCCTTCGAGTGCTTTGGATACTTTTTTTGTAAGCTCACTAAGTTTCGATTTCATGTAATCAAAATATTGGTTGCCGAAGCAATTATCTGTTGTAAAGAAAAAACTTTTAAACTATTTACTTCGGTTAATTTCGCCTTTCCATTCAAAGAAGATGATGTGATGATTAACCAATTTCTTGCCGGTCAATTTGAGGCTGCACTGCTACAGTTAAAGTATGAGATAAGCAGCTATACTCATAAAGAGAATCTTTGGGCACTCCATAATGATATAAAGAATTCGGCGGGAACCATTGCATTGCACCTGATCGGAAATCTGAATCATTTTGTTGGAGCAACACTTGGCAATACTGGTTACATACGAAATCGAGAGGTGGAATTTACAGAGCGCAATGTCCCTTCTTCCAAACTGATGAAGGAGATTGATGAGGTTACTTACCGGGTTAAAATCATTGTTGGTAATCTGACGGATGCAGATCTTAGCAATGAATACCCTTTAAAAGATGGCAAGCCTGCAACAAAAACAGTTGAGCGACTTGTTCACCTGTTGGCTCATCTTAACTATCACCTCGGCCAGATCAACTATCATCGCCGCCTTATCGAACAGCCTGTCAGCTTACCTGATGATGTGGATTGGCTGGATAAAAGAATTTAGGTGCTGAATGAATTAGTTATTTCATCCATGGATATACAACGAGATGAGAGCTGAAGTGGAGGAAATAATTGAACTGGTTGACATTCCCTCCGCATCAGGAATCGAAATCTATAGGGATAAAATATATATCATTGGAGACGACACCCCATATTTATTCGAGCTGAATAAAAAGTTACAAATTATTCAGAAAATTCCGCTACTCGATTCAGAAATAAATGGGAATGGGAGAATTAAAAAATCAAAGAAGCCTGATCTTGAATCGCTGACTGTAGTCTCGAATGATAACAAAGAGTTTTTGCTGGTTTTGGGATCAGGGTCACTTCGTGAAGTTCGTGACTACGGATTTATCGTTGATCTGCCCAATTGCTCCGTTACCGAGTTTTCTGTGGTCAGGTTTTATGATCATCTCAGGCTGCTATTCGATAAGCTTCATGCCGGTGTTTTGAATATTGAGGCTACTGTATTTTATAATGATCACCTCTATTTATTCCATCGTGGCAACATCAGCGGCATAAATCTAATCGTGTCACTTACCTGGAATGATTTTATTGATTTTAATAGAGCCGGTGTCGTACCTTCTCTCCAATATTATGAGATAGGGCTTCCTGGAATATCTGGTATCCCTTCTGGATTTTCAGGCGCTGCGTTGATTCCAGGAACAAGTACGATTCTTTTCACGGCATCTGTTGAGGATACCTTAAATGAAATTGACGACGGACCTGCGCTTGGAAGCTTCGTCGGCAGTATGAATGCTTTATTAAATATGATAGAACCCACCACTGAATTATTAGAGTTCAATGGCTGTATGTTAACTTCTAAGGTGGAATCCATTATAGTGGTTACGCAATCTGGCGATAGTACATTCAGTGCACTTGCATGTTGCGACGAAGACGGAAAAGCTTCATCACTTTTAAAATTAAGGGTTACGTTAGATTAATAAGCATGCTTTGATTGATTTATTCCAACATATTTATTACAAAGTTTTCAATCTCCACTTTCCATATTTCAGATACCATGCACACATGATGAAGGTGGAAAACCAATAGACAGATTCTACCAGCCAGATTGCAGGCAGGCTCCATTCAAAGATCACAGTGGCTATGACAGTATATATTATGTAAATTACAATGGCAATAACTTCGATAAGAAGAGAAACATTTGTTGCTCCCGTTCCACTCACCGCGAAAATGGTTAAAATTGAGAAAGAGAAAAACATGATTGCAAGCGTTAAGCTGCGCACACTTGGGATGCTTTCAAGAATAAGATCTTTTTCATTGGTATAAACGGAGAATGCTTCCACTGGAAAAAAGTTGAGGAATGCTGCGAAAACAATAGAAAAGCCAATGCTGATTACGGAGACTTTTTTTACCAATGAAATTACCTGTTCTGGATGTCCTTGTCCCATTAAGTTGCTAGTCATTGAATTTGTAGCCGATGCCAATGCCCAGATAGGTATTCCATAAAATGCATATAGGCTGCGGAGCAGGTTTGAAATTGCAAGAGGTCGCTCTCCCAAATGTTCAATACAGATAAAAAATAACCACCAGGCACCCACACTGATCACCTGTTGAAGCATCAGTGGAGAGGACAGCTTTAGCATGCTTCCCATCAAACGCCACCTCACTTTAACAAATTCAAACAACTTATAATCTTTCCTGAATCTTCTTACAAACAGAAAAACAATAAATACCAGAGTTACCGTTGCCTCAGCAATTGATGAAGCCAGGCCGGCACCTCCTACCCCCATTTGTGGAAAACCAAGATTCCCAAAGACAAAACAATAGAGAAAGAATACATT
>JACCZV010000146.1 GCA_013695775.1 Chitinophagales bacterium
CCTTCAGCTATTGTGTTAAGATAAATTTCATTTACACTCTTCATGTTTGTTTCAAAAACCTCTGAGACTATTAAGCGGTTGTTTTCATGCAGTGCTACTTCCCTCACCATTGCATTCGAAGCTGATAACAGCAAAATAAATATACTCATCACTCCACAATCATTTTAGTACTAACTGTTTTTTCTCCGCTTTTTAGTCTCACCAGGTATAATCCATCTGGTAAGTCAGGTAAGCTGACATATAAAATGCTGCTCCACATCGGTCTATTAAAGGTGGCTATTTTCTCTCCAACAGGTTAATAATTTCAATTTCCCCTTCCTGCAAATCCGAATATTCCAGGAGCAATCGCCATGTGATGTGGCAGTCTAATTCAACCTGATAAAACTCCAATGATCGGTTGTTTCCATCTTCACGAAAATTCGGAGGAGATATGAGGGGAATGATTGGTTATTGAAAAATACTCTCCAGTGTTTTAATCAAAGCTTCGCCGCGCAGGTTTGCAGCAATGATCTTTCCTTCTTTATCGAGCAAATAATTCTGTGGAATAGAGCTTACACCATAGGTTTCACAAACGGATGATTTCCATCCCTTAAGATCACTCACATGGTCGGGCCACATCAATTGATCCTTCTTGATGCCCTGAAGCCATTTTTCCTTGTTGTTATCGAGTGAAACACTAAATACAGTAAAGCCTTTATCTTTAAAAGTCTCATAGGCTCGCACCACCGTAGGATTCTCACGGCGGCATGGGCCACACCAGGACGCCCAGAAATCTAAAAGCACCACGCTGCCATGTAAAGAGGAGAGCTTTCTCATGTTGCCATTAACATCCTGCAATTCAATATCGGGTACGGCGGCACCCGTTTGAAATTTTGTGCCCATATCATTTTGCTGCGATCTGCTTTGCTGAGCATTCACCATTTGAACGTACGTCTGCACGAAAGGCAATGTAGCATGCGGCTTCACCCGCTCTACCAGCTTATCATAAGTTTCACGGTCACGTTCATAATCTAAATTGCTGACGGCGAAAATAGCAACAATGGGATTTGTTGCAGTGTCAGCAAAATTTCTTGCGTATAACCGGAAGGTGCTATCGGCAACCGCCACCTCATCCTCATATTTTTTCACGATAGAATCCGGGGTTTCAGCATTCACATTCTGCTTGTAAGTGGACATTGCCTTGCCGAAAGCCTCACCGTATGTTTTTGTCTGAACAATGAATTTACGCATCTGTTCGCTCGCCGGAGAACCCTTTATTTTATAGGTGTAATTGGTGATGTCAGATGTGTCGGCAGTTAATTCCACATTCGAATTTTTTTCATCCAAAACAAGAAATATTCCCTTTGCGGGTCCTATCCGCAACTGAAAAAGTCCGTTTTTAGGGAGGGCGCCCTCTAACATAAATTTTCCCTTTAAATCAAGTTCAGTGGAATCAAGGGTATTGCGAGTGGAATATGTAAGCTCTTCAAGATAAACCCTGGTGGCAGCACCGTGATTTTTTAATTGCCCCCTTATCGTTAATCCCGGCTTGGAGGTTGACTGGCAGGAAAAAAATGCGACGGTAATTGTGCTGAAAATCAAAAACAGTTTTTTCATTTATATTGTTTATCAGAAATTTTTATATACAAGGAACCGGACTATTTAATGCGCTTTAATTTGATGGTTGAAAGAGGGAATTGAAAATATCACTCTACTAAGCATCTGGATTTTGAAGAAGCAAAGATATGAAATGCTTGTATTGCAAACGATATGAAACAACACCATCCATGGTTTCCTTTACTTCAAATGTTCTATTTTTGCCTGGATAGGGAAATCACCCATGAAAAATCTGTTTGTCCTTACACTTCTTTTTGCTTTCACAACGGCCTGTAAAAAAGAGGTACCGGTGCCCATTCCGTCAGGCAACACTTCAGTATCTGTTGTTGAAGGTTATGCAGGAACTTACAATGGCCTGGTAATTTTGGATGTTTCAGGAGTAGATTCCACAGGGGTCTATAAATATGATACCTCATATGCTTATTCGGTTACTGTATTGGATGCTGGTGAAAATAAAATTACGATTCAGGGAGAAACAGCGGTAGAATCTATTGAAGTGAATGATAGCGGTCATTTTGAGTTTCAGGATTATAATAGAAACATCGAAGGCGATTTTCGAAATGATAGCTTGTACCTCTTTTCGGGAGCTATCAGCGGTTCATACGAACCTCCGCCATTTTATCAAAATACGAAGATGAGCTTTGCAGGGCTGAAAGAATAACAACAGCTGGTAATAACAGTATCAGGGGCTGACTAATTAATAGAGTGTAAAAGTTCGCGCGCAGTTGCTATAGCTTTTGGAATTCCATCCGGGT
>JACCZV010000154.1 GCA_013695775.1 Chitinophagales bacterium
CCGAAACCCCCAAAACCACCGCCGCCACCTCCACCGCCAAACCCACCACCTCCCAAGCCCCTGCCTAAACCACCGCCCCAAAGTATTGGACCCATAAAGGTGCCACGACGACTTAATATTCCACCTCCACCCCGATTGCGGCGAGATAAGATGATAAGAAGGATGATGATGATAAGGAATATCAGGCCTGCTGGCAACCCTTCATCAGCAGGCTTATTTTCCAGTTCATCTACAAATTCACCGGCTGCAAGCTTCATGACCGCATCTGTAGCTCGGTCTAGACCTACATAATAGTTGTTGCTTTTAAATTCAGGGACGATTATATTTTCAATGATCTTCTTTGTAATAATATCCGGTAGCGGGCCTTCCATTCCCCGGCCTGTTTGAATGGTAACCTGCCGATCATTAATGGCAACAAGAATAACCATACCGTTATCCTGGTCTTTTCCACCAACTCCCCAGGTATCGCCAATTCGATAAGCAGTTTCTTCAAGGATATCTCCGTCTAAGGAGGGTATTATAACAATGGCAATCTGATTTGAGGTAGAATCGCTGTAAGCCACGAGCTTTGATTCAAGCAGCTGTCTTTCATTCGGTGCCAGAACATTGGCAAAATCGTTTACGAGCCGTGGAGGATTTGGCCTTGCAGGAATATCAAAAGCTAAAGCACCCTTCCCTCCGGCGAATAAAAGGAGAATGAAGAAATAACAAATGGATTTTAATTTATTCATCACCCATTACTATGTCATCAGAAATTTCATTCTTGTCTAACTTACCGGAGGTAAAAAATTTACTAAGCTGCCCACCGGATAAATTTATTCCTTCAACTAAACCCTCCCTGAATTTCCCCTTTTGAAAAAAATCCTGCATGACAGTTTTAGTTTCATCCCAAAAATTAGCAGGCACTTTTGCATTGATCCCTTCGTCACCTATAATCGCGAATACGTGATCTATATATGCCACATAAATCAAAATGCCTGAGCGTTCCGCTGTGGCATTCATTTTCAGTTTATCAAAAAGTTGAACTGCTCTGCCCATTGGATCTATCTTGCAATGCCTTTCAAAGTATACCCGAATCTCTCCTGGCGATTGTTTCTCCGCTTCCCTGATCGCATAAACGATCAGCTCTCTATCTTCAGATGAGAGAAAAGTCTGGGGGATAGCCATCAGTTGAATATTAATTACCCTGAGTGTTGGGAGTTGTGGTATTGGAATTCATATTAAAATCTATGTCTGGCGGGTTTTCACTTCCGGGATTAGAGCTAAAATATCCCTTCTCACTAAATCCGAACATGCCTGCCATTAAATTAGATGGAAACCTCTTAATATATGTATTATAATCCTGTACTGACACATTGAAATCGTCCCGTGATTTGTTGATGCGATTTTCTGTACCCTCAATCTGCGTTTGAAAATCCCTAAATTGCTGGGTAGTCTGTAACGTCGGATACTGTTCTACTACTACAAGCAAACGGCTGAATGCGCTGCTGAATTGATCCTGTGCCTGTTGAAACTGCTGAATAGATTCGGGAGTAAGCTTAGTCGGATCTACAGTCACAGATGTAGCCCGTGAGCGGGCTTCAATAACATCTTTCAATGTACCCCGCTCAAAATCGGCCGAACCCTGTATCACCTTCACCACGCTGTTGTAAAGATCATTACGCCGCTGATACTGGCTCTCTACGGATGCCCACTTCGCTTGTGTATCCTGGCTCTTGGTGACCATGGTATTATAGGCGCCCTTAAAAGTAGAGTAGAGGATTATTACGATCAGCACAACGATGCCGACGACGACAAGTGTCTTATTCATGGTTTGAAATTTTTTTTAAGTTTACTGTGATGAATTAAGGACGGCAAAGATAATTATTTGCAGTTCTGCAGATTAACAAATATGATAAACCTAAAAATATGCACCAGCTTGTAGAAGAATTTAACGACTATCGCGTACAGATGAATGAGAAGATTCTCGCGCAAAATAACAAAGTGATAAACCGGCTTTATAACCTCGACACAAATACATACGCAGAAGGAGCCTTAGATGTAAAAACTAAAGAGATGCTCGGGCTCGTAGCCTCTATGGTGCTCCGGTGTGATGACTGTATAAAGTATCATCTGGGGAAATGTAAGGAGCAAGACGTTTCTACACCTGAGATTTATGAGGTATTTGCTATCGCGAATATAGTAGGTGGAACCATCGTGATTCCGCATTTCAGAAGAGCAGTAGAATATTGGGAAGCACTCGGATAATATGATTTATACTTTTTTGAAGCGCCTTAAAAACTAAGCATAGTTCGTCTGATATTCTGTCCGTGATTTAATATAGAAAAATAGATATTGCTCACAATGGACTTATAATGGAAGCAGTGTAAACATGCGATTGCCCTGTGAAGCCGTTTGATAATTGCGATTCTTCAGTTACTTCTATTCGATCTCAATATTTTTGCAGGCGTTCATGAGATCGCTTCGCTAATTTCTTCAGAAGAAAAGTGACGAAAATGAATTAGCTCATACTCAGTTTGAACTTAAAAAATAATTGGGTATTTGAAAAGGTTTTTAACTACCATCTTGCATTGTAAAACTTACCAAACTATTGCAATTAGTAACCAATGATTAATGATAAAAGACTTTTTCTGCTCGATGCGTTCGCGCTCATCTATCGTGCTTATTTCGCATTGAGCAAGACTCCCTTTTATAATACGAAGGGCATCAATACAACTGCCATCTTCGGATTCACCAATACATTAGTTGATCTAATCCATAGAGAAAAACCTACGCATATAGCAGTATGCTTCGACACCGCCGCACGCACCAACCGGCAGACAGACTTTGTAGATTATAAAGCAAACCGACAGGATCAGCCTGAAGACATCACTGTTGCAATCCCATATATCCGCAAAATAATAGAGGCTTTCAGAATTCCAATAGTTGAATTAGATGGCTATGAGGCAGATGATGTTATTGGCACACTCGCTAAAAAAGCTGAGCAGGATGGTTACAAAGTTTACATGGTGACACCCGATAAAGATTACGGACAACTGGTAACCGAGAATATTTTTATGTATAAACCCGCATACCAGGGCCGACCGGTAGAGATATTAGGCCCGCAGGAGATCAAAAAAAGATGGGAGATTGATGATACCTGCAAAGTCATAGATATTCTTGGGTTGATGGGCGACTCTATTGACAACATACCCGGAATACCGGGCGTAGGAGAAAAGACTGCTAAAAAACTTGTTCAGGAATTTGGCTCTATAGAAAATCTGCTTGCCAACACCCAAATGCTTAAGGGTAAATTGCAGCAGACAGTAATTGAGAATAGAGAAATGGCCTTGCTGTCAAAAAAGCTAGCAACGATCATCACCGAGGTGCCCGTCTTTGTGGATGAGGAGCAATTGATTATGGAAGAGCCGGACAAGGAAGAGCTTACCCGGCTTTTCAGCGATCTCGAATTCCGAACGCTCGGAAAAAGAATTATTGGAGAAGGTTACGCAATAATTCCTGCTGCAGGAAAGCAAAACAAACTCTTTGAAAACAATAAAGCAGGATCCAACGCAGATACCTCTGTTGTTGATGGAGTTACTTTAAAGAAAACTGCAGTAAAAAACATTTCTAATACTGCCCATAACTATCATCTCATTGATACAGAATTCAAAATACTCGAACTTGCTGCAAAGCTTCGAAATGAAAAAGAGATTTCTTTTGAGACTGAATCTACAGATGTAAATGCAAATCGTGCCGAGCTCGCTGGTCTATCTTTTTCCTTTCAGCCTCATGAAGGTTATTATGTGCCCATACCTGCCGACTACAACCGTACCATAGAAATTCTCTCACATTTCAAACCTATTCTTGAAGATGAGCACATTTTAAAAATTGGTGAGAACGTTAAATATGACATGTTGCTGTTACAGGCTTATGGTGTTGAGTTAAAAGGTCCTATGTTCGATACGATGCTTGCCCACTATCTGATTGAGCCTGACCAAAGGCATACTATGGATATTATTGCAGAAAATTATCTTGGCTATGCTACAATTCATATCGAGGATATTATAGGAAAAAAAGGTAAAAGCCAGGGTACGATGCGCGAAGCAGATGTTTCGAAGGTGACAGATTACGTCGTGGAAGATGCTGATATCACCTTGCAGCTAAAAAACATTTTTCTTCCATTGCTCAAAGAACGTGAGGTAGAAAAGCTCTTTAACGACGTAGAAGTACCACTCGTACCTGTGCTCACCGATATGGAATTTGCGGGGGTTAAAATCGACAAGCAATTTCTTGAAGATTATTCCAGACAAATGGAGAAAGAGATAACACAATTGGAAAATACCGTATATGAACTTGCCGGAGTTCAGTTTAATCTTTCCTCCCCAAAACAACTCGGCGAG
>JACCZV010000041.1 GCA_013695775.1 Chitinophagales bacterium
GCTTTTTCGATCTGCTCATTCATGGCAGAGAGGTATGCAGGAGCGCCGTCACCCATCAGCGTTACAAAATGAACCCCATTGGTAGAATTTTTCTTTCCCGTAGCGTAGGCCTGAATAAAAGCCAACTGCTCACGTTTCATATCAGCAACAGAATTATTGGTGATCATTCTAAGGTTGACCCCATATTTTTCCATCAGTGAACCCTTGGTGGTTCTTAGTCCACCGTTGGCGGAAAATATTCCTGCATTGCCAAACCAAACCCAGTTCATCAGACGCAGGTTTGGCTTACCCTCCATGTTTGCATATTCAAGATCATTAATATCAGGTACGGGAAGGCGTTCGCCATCGGCTTGCGAATTGATTTCATCATTGCCAATATCTGCTTTGCTTACATCTTCAGATTCTGCGCTTTTAAGCCCTGGTATCCATCCAAAATTATTTGCTGCCCACACTATCGCTACAATTGGCAGTGCGATTATTAATGCCTTTACTGGCCAACGCAGTCCACTCCATAGTGATTTTTTTCTTTCCATGAATATGATGTTTTTTTAAGCGGCTTTAATCTAAAAGTGAAAAACCTTTATCTACTTTTTCATCTGATTTAAGATCATATTCGGCATCGCTGATTTCGGCTATGTTCAGCGTCTGCAATCTTCCGGAGTTTACTTGAGTTATAAACTGCTCGAGCTCTGCCTGTGTAGCTTGTGAACCGATAGCTACCGACCTGTTTTCATCGAGGAATTCCAGATTAGAACGAATGCTTGCTATATTTTGACTTATTGCTGAAGTAGCCGCATTCATAGCCTCCTGAAATTTCCATCCCTCTTTTACATTGAAAACTTCGCTCAGCCCCTCTGTAGCATTCCTCATTTTGCTGGTGGCTTCCATTTTCTTATCAATAATGGTGATGCTGCTGCCTAGAGCATTCACATATATGCGTGCTGCTGATTCATTGTCTTTCAGCACTTCCAGCACTTTTGCAAACTGATTTGCGTATTGAGCATATTGACGGGCGGCCATTTCAGAAGCCTCCCCCTCCTGCTTGCGCAATGTTGCAGTTATGCGCACTTCATTTGCTTCCCGTTTCATAGCATTTGCTTTTTCTTTAAATCCGGTTTTCTCCATCTCCTGGGCTTTAGAATCCAACTCTCCGGCTTCCTTTGTCATTCTGGATATTTGAGTGAATTTTTCTGCTGCCTCCTTTTTTGAACTCTCAGCATCTGTAATCATATTAATCCGAACCCCATCCACATTGCCAATCTTCTCTTTCACTCTTTTCAAAGTGTCTTTCGCATCCTGTAAAAGGAGTTGCAATGTTTCAATAGGATTCTTCCTGATAAACGATTTCTCACTTTTGAACAATAGGGTTCTGCCAATAGTATGCAGCAGCTTGATTATTCGGGGTGCTAATAAAAGCAATACAATAAAAAGAATTGACCACGCTACAAACAGCACCGATTTTTGCGCATACGCTAACAGTGTATCTATGTTTGTAAAAAACCAAATGCTGGCAGCTATAATCGCTGCCCAGTAAAATACACTGGCGACAGTTTTGCGGGTTTTGGGCGTATCTACAACGGTCTTAATTTCATTGCCCAGTACCTGGAATATTGGGAGTTGCTTTAACTCTGCAGGCAATGTGTTCTGATTGAGTGTTTTGATTTCTGTTGACATTTTTTTATTCTTTTACAGTGTTCTCAATAATAGAAAGCATTTTTTGAATTTCGCCATATACCGTTTTCACAGCATTTTCACCCCCAAGAATTTTAGTATCAATATCGTGCACCCTGGGTAAGTAAGTAGTCTCTATCTGGTTCAGTTCATTTTGCTTTTGCAGCAATGTAGCTTGCAGCTTTTGCATCTGATCTGTAAGTTGCTGTATTTCACTTGTGAGGGATTCCTTACGCTCTTTTTTTTCGTAAAGCAAAGTATTTTTCTGCTCAACCTTTTCATTTATATCCAGCTCCAACTTTCTTTTTAACTCATTTCCATACTCATTACCTGAGCTAAGCAACAATTGTTTGCTAAGAGTGTTGCCAGAGGCTATTTTCAATGCAACAAATGCGTTATTGATGTTTTGCGGAGTAGTGCCCCCCATAGCCTCTACAGCATCCCACAACTCCATAAAATCTATACCCGGCTTGTTAATAGAGCCAAGAAGAGAATATACTTTTTTAATCATGTCGTTGTTTGCCGTACCTGCATTAAAAAAATTTCCCCCAGTATTTTGAGGTGCAGCAGGAGGCTGAGAATTTAATGCTGTTTTTACATCTTTGACTTCAGGTTTATTATCAGCCGGATTCTGTGTTTGCAGATATTCTTCCGTAAAAACCAACGAGCCTATCCTTTTAAAAATGTTTCCGAATTTTATATTCTCAGCCATGGTTTTAATATAAGCAACGCAAAGATGCTAAAATAAAGACGTGAATAATAAAGGAAAATTTTAATACCGCTGGTTTGATTCAGTTAGTTTTGGCCGTACAATTTAAATCTTGTCCATATAAAGAATTGGATTTGCATTTAAGCCATGCTATGCAGAAGCTGGAATAAGTTCGCTCTTAAGGTAGCATCGCTATTCGGCTATTAAAATAACACGTAAAAAAGACAGAGCCTTCCACTTTTACGTTTTCATCTTCTTATAAATTTGTCAGCAAAAAAAAACTGTATGCAAATTCTTAAAAATTTTGCTATTCTCTTATTGATTGCTGGCTTCGCGTTTAGCTCCTGTACTAAACCGGGATTAGGTGGCGAAGCTGCCATTTCAGCCTTTCCTAACCATCATGAGCAACCCATCCCTGATTGTGCTGTTTTTATTAAGTATGATGCTAAAGAATTCCCTGGAACGGATTTGAGTGTCTACGATGATTTTAAAATTGCTGAAGACGAACCCGGGCAGGGCCCACACGCCCATTTTGAGTCCCTAAAAAAAGGTGACTATTACCTTTATGGTGTTGGGTTTGACAGCTCTTTAAATGCAGAAGTAAGAGGTGGTATTCCCGTGGAAATAAAGGAAAAAGCAGGTGAAACAGTAATAGTACTTCCAGTAACTGAGTAGTACTACAAATAATCACTGCCTAGGAAGGTATCGCAGAATTCTTCCATTGGATATGCTCTGACTTTTCCTAAGGTGTATATGTTGTCAAAATTAAAGACCGAACTTTGGTGCTCAGGAGAATAGAAACATGAAAAATTTCTTTTTTGTTTACTTTTTAATCTTTCTTCATTGCATCAATTGTGGATATGCGCAAACTCTTACTCCACCTTCTATCCAATGGGAACGTTGTTATGGAGGCACAGAAGATGATATAGCGTATTCAATTAAACAAACTGTTGATGGTGGATTTATCGTAGCCGGAAATGCAGCTTCGAGTGACGGCGATATTTTAAAACCTGGTGATGTTCAGCATGGTGGTGATTATGATTATTGGATAACCAAGCTGGATCCGGCTTCAAACATTCAATGGAAACAACATTTAGGGGGAACAGATAACGACGCTGCTCGTGTAGTGCTCCAAACTGTTGATGGTGGATATATTGTTGGAGGATCCTCCGAATCTTATGATCTTGATGTATACGGAAATCATGGCAACCATGATTATTGGATAGTGAAATTAAGTGCTTCAGGAACTGTGGAGTGGAGTAAATGTCTTGGTGGAACCAGCTTTGATTTCTGTAGGGATTTGAAGGCCACCCCCGACGGCGGTTATATTATTTTCGGCAACTCACAGTCCAACGACGGCGACGTATCAGGCAATCAGGGTTATAGTGATTATTGGCTTGTAAAAACAGATGGCAGCGAAAATATTCAGTGGCAAAAGAGCTTTGTGGGTTCAGGATCTGAGCTTGCATCCAAAATTATTCTCACAGCAGATGGTGGTTTTCTTATGGCAGGTCTTTCAGAATCAAATGACGGTGACGTATCTGGCAATCATGGGGATTATGACGGGTTGCTTATAAAAATAAATGCAGGTGGAGATATTGAATGGCAAAAATGTTTGGGTGGAGGAAACTATGATGAAATAACAGACGTGATACAGCTCGATGATGGTTCATTCCTTTTGACAGGCACCACAGCTTCCAATGATGGAGATGTTTCAGGAAATCATGGAGGATCCGATGTGTGGATTGTGAAAACTGATATTAGTGGGAATATTTTGTGGCAGCATAGTTATGGAGGCTCTGAAACCGACTCGCCATTTTCAATGGCCCATAATTATGAAGGAGGGTGGCTTATTGGCAGCTATACAAATTCAGGTGATGGAGATGTGACTGACAGCCTTGGAGATTTTGATTACTGGATCTTAAATACTGATTCCACTGGAAATATTCTATGGCAGAAATCTTACGGGGGAAGCTCAAAAGATGTTTGCTATTCAGTTGTTAATACTGCCGATGAGGGATTTGCCCTTGCCGGATATTCCGAATCATATGATGGCATGGTTACAGGTAATCACGGCCATTCCAGAAAAGATTATTGGATCGTAAGACTTGCAGGTTTGGTTGGCATTGAAGAGACTCTTACAAGAAGATATGGTTCATGTTTCTCCTAATCCTGTAACGGATGCCATCCATATTACCACTGATCTTCCTAAAAAATGTGAAGTATCTTTATTAGACATTTATGGCCGGATAATATATACGGCAACGATTCTTCAATCTGCCACCATCGATGTTGATAATTTTGCAGATGGAGTTTATTTTTTAGGAGTTAAAACTGAGGATGATAAAGTGGTAAGGCAGTGGGTGAAGCAATAATAGGAAGCTACGAATTGCCTCCTGATTATTGGCGACTTAGATTACAAATTTCCCATTGCAATCTTCATTAAGTTTCAATCAGTATTGAATTTGAAATCGTATTCCTTTGCCCTACCTGCAATATCAAATTTTAAGTACAAAGAAAAGCTCTGTTTTCTTTGCTTTAATAGATTTATTGCTTCACAAATTTACCTGTAGTAACGTGATTTGAAGATATATAAGTGATGCAATAAACACCCGCTGTTAAGTGTTCGACATCAAGGATCACTTTATCTTCATTGTCATTTAGCGGCTGTTGTTTTACCACTTGACCCATAGAATTTGAAATGATAATAGTAGCTTTTTCTTTCTCTGAAAATAAAGTCTGGAGAATTAACCGATCCGAAACTGGATTTGGAAAAACTCGCAGAGCCTGATTTATCACAAAAGAATTCTCAATGTCAGTAGCAACATCATTCAATACACGTGCAACATAAAAAGAGACTTCGTCAGCAGTGCCAACCAGGATTTTACCATCATTCTGCAGCGAAATGGGGTGCATGCTGGTAGCGTCACCTGTATATGACGTATCAAATACGGAAATGCCACCATCGCCAAACGTTTCATCAAAGAATCCATTATTCAAAAAACGCACTACAGCCAACCCATTGTCAGTATTCCCAGCCATTATAATTTTCCCGTCTGGTTGTATCGTGAAATCCGGATGATAAAAGTTACCTAGATCAAAACTGAAAGTGCCAGTATTTCCAAACCCCAGGTCTAACATTCCATCTTCATTGAATCGTATAAGTTTATAATTAACCAAACTATCGGATAGCAGGACTATTTTATTATCCTCCTGCAGCTTCATGTCTAAAATATACGCTATTGCAAATTCAGTAGATCCATTGGTTCCGAAGGTGGAATCAAGCGTACCATCTGAAAGCAGTCGGGATAAATTGATATATGTAGTGTCATAAACGTAGTACTTAGATTGCAGAATAATTTTACCATCACTACGAACGGCTACCCGTGGTTCGTCATCACCGTCTCCCCAATTGAATGTCTGAATTCCTGAATTTCCAAATGTTATATCTGTGCTTCCGTCCTCATTAAGTCTAATAACAAAAATGCTGTCGCTGTTGTCGGTATATGATCTTCCAGCCAGCAATAATTTTCCATCCGTCTGAATTGCAGCGTTCAAGAAAAAATACAGTTGATATCCGCTTAAATCAATTTTTGCAATTCCACTATCTCCATAATAAATATTGTGATTACCTTCTGAATCAAGTTTATGAACAAGGAATTGGTAGGGGTAAGTCTCCTGCACTAAATCTTCGACGCCGTAAATAGGCGAGGAATAAGATTCTGCAATGTATTCGGCACTACTATCACCTGCCACAGTAACCCATTCAGTAGATCTCTCTACTGGTGGTACGAAGTATCCGTCCTTGCCATAAGTAATGTCGAGGGAGCCATCCGCATTTAATCGAAACAATGTAAGAAAAGCACCATAGAGATCTAAAAAGCTGGTTCCCACAACCAGAATTTTCCCATCAGGAAGCTGTGTTTGATTAACTACCCGATCATAAGTATAGGCGTCTGCCCCAACAACATGAGTCATTGTGCCGTTTATGGCGAAAGAAGAATCTACATTTCCATTTATATTAATCTGCGATATGGCAGTTAAATAACTTCCATTGTCGAACATGGTTCCGCAATAGATTATGTTTCCTTCAGAAGTTTTTGCTCCATAAAGTTTTATGAATTTAACCGTTGAAAATGTATTTCCTGCTGCTCCATTAATACCGAAAGCAGAATCTACAGTGCCATCCTTCAATACGTGATATAGAACGGGATCATGGTTTATGCCATTGTATACAGTGGCACCAATAATTGCAGTGGTGTCATTCTGAGGAATTGCGAACCATCCGAAATCGTTTTTAGTACTAGTATGTAAAATCACGTTTCCATTGATGCCAAACGAAAGATCAGGTAACCCACTGGATTGAAACTTCCAGCACATAAGCATAGACGAAACCAAAGATTCACTTTCACCGCTCACAATCAAACTCTGATCCGGCATAATCGCAATGCTCAGGCCACCCTCTTCTCCGTTGGGTGAATCAACAATGTAAAATCCATCATTTCCAAAACCGCTATCAGCAGAGCCATCAGCATTAATTCTGCCGATTAAAAGATCACCCTCAGTAGTGCCCGTTACAACAATTTTACCGTCTTGCTGAAGATTGATTCCAAAAATATTTCCGGTAGCAAATGCATCCAAAGCATTATTGAAATTATTACTGAAATTTGCATCTTCCGTTCCATCTTCATTAAACCGCTGAAGGCTATTATTAGAAGAAATTTTCCCTCCTACAATAATTTTACCGTCCGGCTGCGTAATTAGAGCATTACTGAATTGTTCTATATTGGTTTGAACCACGCCGACACCATTGAAACTTGAATCAGGTGTTCCATCAGGAAGGTATCGGAACAGATCAAAGCCCTGATCATAGAAATATAGGCTAAGAGCCATGATGATGATCCGATCAGAAGCATCCACAGTTATAGATGCGTTGGAGGCCTCTGACAATAGCACTCCCAATGTCCCCGCCTCACCAAAAGAAGTATCCACCGTACCATCTGCAAGGAACCTGGATAAATAACTGCTGTAATCCACCTTGGTTAGCACTAAAATCTTTCCATCGTTGGTAAGTGCCATGCCCAGAACATTATCACCTGTAAAATCAGGATGAAATGTGAAAACCCCATCGTTAGCAAAGGATGAATCAAGAGTTCCCGGCTGTGCAAGAATATTCGAGTGCAAGACGATAGCTAAAACAGGCATAAGAAGAGAATGGTAGGTGTTCTTCATAGGAATGATCTTGTAGATCAAAAATAGAGCATTAAACATTACAGGAGCCACAAATAGCACTTATAATGCAACAACAGCAGGTAAGTATACGGTCACAGTAACAAATGCTTCTACCGGATATTCTAAAACTTCTGCGGCTACTATGATTAAAAATAACATGTAAGGGAGCGTTCGCAGACGTGAGTTCTGAAATAAAGGTTTTTCCTAATCCAAGTAATGGCGAGTTCAATCTAACGCTCAATGATGGTAATACTTATAATGTTCTTGTGAAAGATGCTGTCGGTAGAATACTACTGAGTTACTCCCATGTTGAAGGCAACTTATCTTTTGGAAGTGATTTGGATCCGGGGATATACCTGCTCACAGTAAATCTGGAGAATAAACCCTGAGCTTAAAGAATCTGGAACGATGCTCCCTGTAATTACCGGTGAATATGGGTTGCTGAGCATCCACATCACTCCCCACATCACAACCGGCACTGCTGCTATCCAATATGCAGTTTGGGAATCCGGCAATCCTTTCACTATTGATACTCTTACATGGCTAATCAGCTCAGGAATTACTGCAATCTCCGAAGAGGGCTTAGATCAAGCTATAATTGAGATTAACGACAATCAAATGATTATTCAAAATCCGGCCTATTCAGATTATAATGTCTCGGTCTTTGATGTTCAGGGAAAAATTCTGATACAAAGAAGGGTTGTATCTGCTATCTATACCATTGATTTTAGATCCTATAAGCAAGGAATTTATTTTGTAGGCCTGACATCAGGCCAATCACGCATCACAAGAAAGATCTTTATCAAATGAAGAGCTGCACTTTCTATAGCCTGATGGTTATGTCAGTTTTCTATTCTGAAAAAACTGCCGCTCAAAATGCTCTTTACATTCCTCCTGTGCTAACTGGTACAGATTTTCAGCTCAATGTGCAGTCGGGCACACAAACCTTTTTTAACGGCTACCAGACACCTACCTATGGCATTAACATGCCATTTATGGCACCAACACTTTTTTTCAATAAAGGTGATTCTGTTTCACTTCATGTTACAAACAACCTCACCATTGAAACCACCATGCACTGGCATGGTTTACATGTGCCCTCGAAGTATGATGGTGGCCCTCATCAAATTATAGAACCGGGTCAAACGTGGGATGCTACTTACAAAGTAATGAATGATGCAAGCACCTATTGGTATCACCCACATGGGTTAGGCAAAACTGATTTGCAGATTTCTAAGGGCTTGGCCGGGCTCATTATTGTGAAAGATAGCAATGAAACATCCCTCAACTTACCACGCACTTATGGTGTGGATGATTTTCCGCTCATTGTTCAGAGCAAAGCCTTCGATGTGCTGTATCAGATAGCTATCGCCACAGAGTTGGATACTGTTGTAATGGTGAATGGTACGAAGAATCCTTATCTTGATGCACCAGCACAAATGGTTCGGTTCAGAATACTAAATGGCTCTTCGATGCGCAGCTATGATTTTGGATTTTCAAACAATATTCCTTTTTATCAAATTTCTTCTGATGGCGGATTGCTTTCATCACCTATACCCCTTACACGAGTACTGTTGGCACCGGCAGAGCGCGCAGAAATAGTAGTTTATTTTGGAATGCTGGAGGGTCAAACAGTTTATTTCAAAAACTATGGTTCTGAATTGCCGGATGGAATATTCGGTGCAGCAAAGGTTGGCAACGATACAGTAAGCATACCCGAATATAATCTGAATCCGCTTAACGGTGCTGATTATAATATTCTTCAAATAAATATAGGAGCGCCTACTCCTAATGCGATAACGTCAATACCAGCATCCCTTGCAACGGTTACACCCCTCAGTGAAACAAATGCAACATTAACACGCAACTTCATCTTTGCACCTCAGGACACGACTGACATTCAGCAAATGGTTGAAGGTCCCTTCACCATAAATGGAGCACAATTCAGCATGGACACAATTAACTTCACCACTTACAAAAACACTACTGAAATTTGGGAATTAGATAATCAGTCGCTACTTGCCCATGCGATACACGTTCACGATGTTCAGTTTAATATTCTTGATAGAAATGGAACTCCGCCGTTTGACAATGAGATGGGAAAAAAAGATGTTGTGCTGGTGATGCCAATGGAGATAGTAAGAGTGATTATGAAGTTCCAGGATTTTACTGATGATTCAATACCATACATGTATCACTGCCACATGCTGCATCATGAAGATGATGGCATGATGATATCATTTCTTGTTCGGGATTCATCCAGTGTAGGAATTAATGAAGTGCAGGGAAATACTTTAAAATTATTCCCCAATCCTGCGAACGATGTGATAGAGGTAACCCTAGCGCAATCGAGTTTTCAAAAATTTTCACTGAACCTCTATAATATCCTGGGAAATGAGATCAATATCCCTTACCAGGTCAATCCCCAAAATATCCGGCTTGATGTCTCTTCGCTAAGTAAGGGTATGTATTTGGTGAAGTTAATTGCTGACAATAAAGTTTTCTCCCAGAAATTTTTGAAGTATTGAGAGATTTTATCAGAAGGGTTTCCTTGGTTACAATGGGAGTGCTTTTTTGTCTCCAAATTATTGCTCAAAGCGAGATAACGTGGAATCCAGCATTGGATGTGGCTCCCAGCAACTATGAC
>JACCZV010000165.1 GCA_013695775.1 Chitinophagales bacterium
GAAGTTCACGCCTGAAGGAATATTTCAATGGGTTACCTACAAAGGTGGGCAGGAGGATGACCATTTTAGAAATTGTATAGCCGATGATCTTGGTAATATTTATTTGGCCGGTTATACCGAGAGTTCATCAGACATTGCTACGGCTGATGCTTTTCAAACAATTTACGCAGGAGAAGGTGATTGCATGGTGGCAAAATACAGCCCAGAAGGAAATTTAATATGGTGCACATACCTTGGAGCCTTAGGCCAAGATCGGTTTCATGCCGTAAATCTCGATCTTTTCGGCCATGTGCTTACCCAAGGCACTACAGGAAGCACATCTGGTATTACTACTGTGGGTGTACATCAGGAAGTCTATGGAGGTGGGGAAGAGGATGTTTTGCTTGCTGTATTTGATACCAGCGGCCAGCGCATCTGGAGCAGTTATTATGGCGGCGAGTACTCAGATAGAGGCAGAGGAGTTGAACCTGATAGTATGGGAAATATTTACATCGGAGGCCTTACTGAAAGTGAAATAGGGATAGCCACGCTAGGTGCTCACCAGGAACAATGGACAGAGGGATATTACAATGGAAATGTGCGCGCTGAAGATGGCTACCTTGCTAAATTTACTCCTGATGGTCAGCTAACGTGGGGTACGTATTATGGGGGGGAAGGATATGATCGCATATGGGGCATTTGCCTTGACCCCTACAGCAAATTTATATACACTGCCGGCGGTACCCAGAGTGAAGATTCAGTTGCTACATCGGGTGCTTGGCAGCCAATTATAGGCGGGGGAACAGATGGCTTTTTTGCCAAGTGGGACTACGATGGAAATCTTATCTGGGGAAGCTATCTTGGTGCAAATTCAGAAGAACACCTCGAAGATATAGATGTAGATTCTGCTGGATTTATCTACCTGCTGGGTGAAACAGATAAAAATCGAATTCCAGTTACTGTCGGAGTTCATCAAATTGAAAGCAATGGATCAGATGAAGCAACCCTGCATAAGTTTTATGCGGGACTGGAATGCTTCGACTATAATGAACCCAATGACAGTTTCGGAAGTGCCATATTAATCACTTCCTGGCTTCCCTCTGATTCATTAATATTCGGCTACTCGGGAAACATTGTAAACAGCAATGATCAGGATTGGTTTCAAATAGAAGTAACGATTGATCAGCCTGACCTTATGTTCGCCCTATCTGCATTAACACAGAACTACAGTCTGAACCTTTTCAATGCACAGCAGATGTTGCTTGCCACTTCTTCTCAATTTGGAACCCTGGATACGCTTATTGCCAATAATCTTCTGGCAGGAACTTATTATATTTCCATAGCACATGATTCCGCATCATTCGATTCAATCAACTGCTATATACTAAAAGCGTTTAAGAGTGCTACAGATTTTGCTACTCAAGCTGATAATGGAATTTCTTCAAACGGGACATCGGAGTTTATCACTATATTTCCCAATCCAGCCTCTGAAGTACTTTCTTTTTCACTAATGCCCTCTCTTTCCAGTAATGCCACCTTGGTGGTTTATGACCTGCTGGGGAGAATAAAGAAGTCTGAGATGATCCATCTAAAACAGGGATATCAAATTATTGACCTGCAGATACAGGATCTACCTTCCGGCATCTATAACATAGTTGTTAAAAGCAACAGCAATACCTGGAAAGCAACCTTTATCCGATAAACAGAATATATAAATATTTAATAAAAGATAGTCTGGACGTCATGTATAGTGAAGGGCTTTCATTACTTTTAATAGATTAAAATAAAATAGTTGTTTAAATTTCAAACTTATGAGAATCATCTCCTATATAATTTTTTCATTAATAATGGCTTCTACGTTAGAAGCACAAACAGTTTCTGACCTCCAGCTTAATCATGATTATTTTATTGAAAACAGAGGCCAGATAACTGATCAACATGGCTTGGTTAATTCTAACGTGAAATTTATTTATGCTGATGAGCTATTTAACCTCCAATTAAAACCCATGGGGTTTAGCTACGAGCTTTTTGAAGTTAGAAGGGAGGAGACCTCGTATGAATCCGGCCAGGCAATGTCATCTAGTTATAATCTCGAAAATGTTTCACATCCAGAACAGCAACTTCGCTCGCATCGTATTGATGTCAATTTCATCGGTGCCAATCCCTCAGTTGAAATATTTGCCAAGAATTCATCCCGAACCTATTTTAACTATTATACTTCGGAAGCTTCTGATGTTACTTTAGTACCTGGTTATCATCAAATCCTATATAAAAATATTTATCCTGGCATTGATGTGGTGTTTTCAGCTAAAGGTGGAGATTCAGTTAAATATGAATGGATGGTTCATCCCGGAGCAGATCCCTCTAAAATTAAATTACAATATTCCGGTGCAACTGCGATTGTTGAATTAGAAAACGGGGGCTACCAGATAATTACTCCCAATGGTAGGATTGATGAAAGTAAGCTTATAGCCTTTACAGCCGACACTCATCTACCTGTAGAAGCCCGCTATCAGTTTGAGGATAACCTTATAAGCTATAAGATGAAAAGGAATAACAGCAAAACTATTGTGATAGATCCTAATATTGTCTGGTCAACCTATTATGGTGGAAATCTTGATGAAGATATAAATAACGGTCAGCTCGCTATTGATGGTCAGGGAAAGTCCATTATAGCAGGAAGCACCAACAGCACGCTAAACATTGCAAGCACGGGAGCTTTCCAAACAAATTATGGGGGAGGTTATCATGATGCTTTTCTGGCCAAATTTACGGCCAATGGAAAGTTGGATTGGGCAACATATTATGGGGGTGATGAAAAGGACGAAGGCCATGCCTTGGTAACTGATGCATCAAACAACATAATATTGGGAGGCTTAACCACGAGTCACTCCGGAATGAGCACCTCAGGTTCTCATCAATTTGCTTTTGCTGGTCAGCAAGACGCCTTTGTAGCAAAATTTAACTCATCCGGAGTCCGAATATGGGCAACTTATTTTGGGGGTACCTACCAGGATGAAATTCTGGATTTAGATTGCGACGCCCTCGGCAATATCTACTATACTGGATATACGATTAGTCCTGATAAGATCTCTACTCCAGGGGCCTATCAGGAGTCACTAAACAACAGCGGAGGAACTTACGGGGATGCATTTTTGGGTGAATTTACTCCGGCTGGTAGTTTAGTTTGGGGTTCCTATTTAAGCGGCCCGCTTCAGGATCGGGCTCATGGAATCGCCATAGGTGAAAAAGGTGAATTATTCATTCAGGGAACGTGTGAGAGCACGACTGACTTCGCGTCTACTACCGGCGTCTACCAAAGTATTTACGGTGGTGGCGGCACAGATGCATTCCTTGCCAAATGGGATACCAATGGTGCCTTCATCTGGTGTTCTTATTTCGGGGGGCCAACGGAAGATCATGGAAGGGGAGTAAGGGTAGACGCCGCCGGTAATGCATACATCATGGGTTGGACTGACAGTGAATCTGCCATCGCAACACCGGGAGCAGTGCAGCAATTTTGGGCAGAGGATTATGAAATCAATGGTGACCGCAAAGCAGACGGATTCTTAGCTAAATTTAATAAAAACGGGGGAATCGTATGGTCTACTTATTATGGGGGACATGGGAAGGAACAGATCTTCGGCCTTGCCTTAGATGAACAAAACGGACTTTTATATGCCGGAGGCTACTCTACCAGTATGGATAATATTTCTACACCGGGTTCTTATCAGGAAATATATTCGGGCAACTCTGATGGCTTTATCACTAAATTTAATCTTAGTGGTGACAGAATCTGGGGATCTTACTTAAATGGCCCCAATATCGAAGAGGTTCATGGTTTGGCATTATATCCAAATGGATATCTTTCTATTTTCTTGTCTACGGAGGGTGG
>JACCZV010000194.1 GCA_013695775.1 Chitinophagales bacterium
GGGTAGGGATTTTTTGCCCCAAATGCCTGGGCAAAATACCGCAACGCGGCAGCAAGCTCCCCGTTGGCACCTCCAAACTGTTCTAATAATAGAGTTGCAAAAGCTGGATCGGGTCCCGATACTCTTGCATTAAATTGTAAATCTTTTACATGATAAAACATGGATTTTTTTTTAGGGAGTGAAGAAAGATTCTTAAAATGTCGGCAAAATCATGCCATTAAAATACCTCTTTTTTACTCTTGCAATGCTTTCATTACCAATTTTGAGTAATGACATATACGTTGTCATTTGTTATATCGGGTTTAACATAATATCTGAGGTAGCTATCCACCAGAATAAAAGATTCTGTTCTGGCGACATTGGAATCCCTCCAACCAATTATCCAGGTCCAATCTTATTACATATCTTCTAAAGAAATCTTCTTTATTATTTTTCCCAGATATTTTTTGAAACAGGCTTCTAACGTCTATGAGTATAAAGTTCTTAGAAAGACTCTTCGGCCAAAGAGAAATAAAACGAGTATTTTTGAAAAAAAATAATTACCCAATAATCCTATACATGAAATATTTTTTATTCTCCTTATTACTCATTTCAGCTAATTGTGCGTTCAGTCTTGATGTCACTAATGTGAAAGTAAGCCGTTCAAATGGTCAGATCTTTATTACCTGGCATGGAAACACAGCGAAAGAATATTTAATTTATCGCACTACATATAAAATAACCGATGCTACGGGTTGGCCTGCTTCCAAATTTGGAAAGTCTCCTCCCTATTCAACAAAAAATGTGAGGTTGAGTGATATTGTAACTGATGGTCCTCATTATTTCAAAGTGCCTGTAGACAATCAGGGCTCAACAGTAGTGTTAAATCCTTCAGCAGGCTATGGAGGATTGTTTGTTTTAACCTGTACAGATAATTCAACTACTAAATATTTTTATGGTGTGAAAATGGTTGGTTCTTCAGATGCTCCCACACCGGGACAAAATACAACCATCAGTGGAGCAAAAGATGTTATTTCCACACCCAAACCAATTTATCAGCAGAGCAGAGATTTAGACGGCTTAAGTGGTAATGACATAGACGTCTATGTTCATTTTGCTACAGCATTAGTTCCATCATCATCGAAAAAAATGATGAACAGTGGTTTCATCGATTTTATCGGGTTTAATTTCGGGGTAATACCGTATATAGATCTGTCGAGTCCGGCGCCCCACCCAGCCATTGTTAAGTTCCATGCCGGTGGAAGTGATTTCTTAGCAGATGGGAGTGGGTTTGTTTCTGATGCCCCTTCAGCATATAAGATTTGTATTGATGACTGGTTACCGAATGATCAAACCACCTGGTTTTTTGGTTATAATGAAGACTATGATCTTACAAAGCCCTTCGTTCTTGGCGAAACTTTGCCGCCCTCATGCAACTCAACTTGCCAGCTTGACGATCCATCCTGTCATGGAATCAATTATGATTATACCCTCCAGAGAATTCTGTATACCATAGAGCAGGTGAAAGCCCTTTATAACAACGCTCCCAATACCAATGCGAATGATGATATAAATTCAAATAAGATTTCTCTAATAGGAAGGTCATTGGGTGGCGGGGGCGGCATGATAGCTACCATTCTTGCGCCTAAGGTTTTTTCTGCTGTACGTCTCATTGTTCCTAAGATGGATTTTAGCTTTCCTAATGAAGAAACTCTCCCCTTATGTGCATGGAATTTTGATATTGAAGCTGAAGCGGACGCGTATCCCTGCTATATCCATGAATTGTATTATCACACCCGCGCAAAATCCAATACTAAATGGGGAACAGTCAGCGCTAATTGGCCATCATATATGTCAGATCTCAATAACGGAGGGGGTAAATACGGTACCTATGATTTGTTGAATGCAGGTTTTATGATTTCAGAAAATACGAAGGCTAATATTGATTTGCCAATTCTCTTTGCTTTTAGTGGCAAAAACGATGGAGGTCAGGGATGGGAAGAAAAGCTCCCGGTATATGACTCTATGAATGATAACAGGCAACCAGGCTACTTTTTCTGGGACCAGGGGGAGCATGATAACCCTGATTATTGGAATTTTAATGAGTCAATTCCTTTAAGTGACATTACGAGATATTCTTCGAATCAAGCCTATCTCGCCTTCAGCGATTGCAGCAGCAGCGATAATCCTGCAACAGACCTGCAGGGAACTCTTAATGGATTTTTTGATTGGGATGAAAATTCTATTGTTGATGATAATTCAACCTTTAGCGTTAAATTAAAATGGCGGACCTTAATAGCTAAAACAGGAGATATTGTAACGCCAAATCCCCCTAATATGATTACAAACATTACCTTACGAAGACAAGAATTTCCGGGAAACTATACGGGACGCGTGTGTTGGACCTTGTTCAACCTTACCAAATCAACATCCGTAAGTGGTGAAAGTATCGTGGCAAACCTAAATGGACCCGTGTACATCAACAAATTACATCTCTCCTATCCTGATGAGTACCGATTAGCTGTTGAACGGGGTGCTTGTACGGGTGAAGGCATTGAAAAAGCAGAACCAGGTTCCTTTGTGTCAGTTGACAATGTTTCCCCTAATCCGTTTATCCGTGAATTTTCCATTAAACTTTCGTTAGATAAAACTGAACCTGTATCTATTAGGATTTTGGATGTTTATGGTAAGGAAGAAGTGGACCAATCTATCAGGATACCAACAACCTCGGCTGGTGAATATTTTATCACGGTTAATGGTGAACATTGGAATGCTGGTATTTATTTTCTGGAAATAATCGCCGGCAAAGAGAGGATTATAAAAAAATTGGTGAAGGCAGACTAAAATATTGTCAACTTCCGGAAACTTTTCCAATTTAAATAATATGGAAGGACAGGTACATCACCTGTCCTTCCATATTAAATCTATGATAGTAGCCTTATTTGCAAGCAAGAGATCATATGCTAATAGTCAATCTGTATATTCATTACTGAGTCTATTAATGGCTCAATAAATAGATCAACAATGAAAGACATTCCATTTTATTTTGCTATAGTAAGTAGCCTTGAAAATGTCTTTCCATCTACTGTTATCAGCACAATATAAATTCCATCCTGACAAACATTGGATAATTCAAAATTCTCATGAAAGATTTCTGTGTTAAAAAATAATTTTGCCGTAAACACTGTCTGACCCAGAATGTTTTTGACCCTTAGCAATCCTTGCGTTTCGGGTTGCACCGATGGAATATTTACAAAGAAGTCTCCATTGCCTGGGTTTGGATAAATATTAATCGTGGGGTCGATTTCTTCTTCTGCTATGGTCTTGCACGATTCTGTCACTGTAACGGCCGCAGAAGTTTTGCTGCATCCATTGCTGTTGGTTACTGTCACTTTATAAGAGCCCGGGGTTGTGGCCACGTAATTTTTCTTTGTAGCACCATTAATTATTGTAGCACCTTTTGTCCATTGGTAAGTGAAATTATTACCGCTGTTCGCTTGTAGCTGTACCTGACCTGACACACAAAGATCGAGGCTGCCCATTACGGTAATAGTAGCAGGCGGCGGACTACAAGAAGTTGGATAGATGGTAAGCTCATAACAAGCCACATCGCTAAAGGCAGAAGAGTTTTTAGACTTTACTTGAATGGTATAATTTCCTGTCTCGCTACTACTATAAATTATTTGCTCATTTTGTTGGTTTAGGTTGACGGACTGTCCTATCAGCTGGCCATTGGGTGCATATAGATAAATATCATAATTCAATGGCAGATTAGTAAGTTGTATATTGATGATAATCCCTGCCGTAGTGGAGAAAGTATAATAATCAGTATCTCCGGCTTCATCTATTTCTCCTTTTATAATGGTTGCCTTATTAGAAGGCACATTTATAAGAGTGGCATTGATGGGAGTGTTATTTGGTTCATAACGGTCGAAACAACGATCAATGAATTTAGCAATCATGCAATCCCTCACCGAATCAACAGTAAGAATTGCTTTGAAAGCCCCGGGGGTAGCAATTCCGGTCTGGCTTCGTACATCTCCGGTAATATATATTTTATCTTCATCAATATCTATCTCCTGTCCTTCATCATCACCCAGCCCACCGTAATAGGTGAACCAATCAAGCATTCCGTTGGGTTTAAATTTACTGATGAATACATCTTCATCTCCTGAGTGCGACTCCTGGAAAACGCCATTTGTTCCAAGTCCTGGACTCTTGGCAGAACCGGCGAGTATAACTGATCCGTCTTCCTGAATTTTAAGACTACGTCCATAATCTTCATCATTTCCACCTAGATAAGTGCCATAAAGACGAATTCCGCCCTGATCAAATTTGGCATACATAGCATCGGGTTTTGGGTTGCCACTACCGAAGTATGCGGGTGACCATGAGGGCTGATAGGCGTCGGAGGTAGCTATATTATTTTCGCTTGCAGAATATCCGCTTATATAAATATTCCCTTCCGGATCGATGTTGGCCTCCCTACCATGCTCATCGCTACTGCCACCATAATAAGTACCCCAAAGGCGCGCTCCCTGAGAAGAAAACTTTACAACAAATATATCTAACTGGCCACCGCAAACAGGTTGATGTGCATTGCTTGTAGCAATTCCATTTAGGCTTGGTGTAGTTCCAGACATTATTACTTTATTGTCTTTATCAACAACAATGCTATGAGCACGATCCTCATCCTCACCGCCATAATAAGTGGCCCATATTCTATCGCCGCTCCCATCAAACTTAGCGAGGAAGGCATCCATTGTATTTGCTTTGACAGGCTGGTAACTTTGATTTGTTGCAATGTTGGTAGTGCTGAAAGTCCATCCGCATAAATAAATATTGCCATTCAGGTCACCTGTTAGGCCTCCATTGGTATGATCCTCATCGCTGCCACCATAATAGGTGGACCAAATCAGACTACCATTCTTATTCATTTTTAAAAAAAACACATCCACATTGCCACTAAATGCAGGCTGGTGAGCATTCACCATAACAATATCATCACTTCTGGTATCGCCAGCACAATAGATATTTAGGTTTGCATCTATATGAATACTAAAGCCAAGATCCTGATCATTTCCTCCATAATAAGTTACCCAGATGCGATTTCCCGATGGTCCCCATTTCATAATAAAAGCATCATATGGGTCACCCTGAAAAGTAGTCTGGTAGGCACCTGTAGTGGCAAATTTGATCTTCGATGCTGTTTGACCTGTTAGCACTAAATTACCCTCGGGGTCAACCACAACTGCCTTTGATTTATCTTCGGCAGAATTGGTACCATAATACGTTCCCCACACAATGTCGGGGTCAATTACAAGCGTTGCCTGAGGATCGTAGCTCCCTACTTTGAAAGAAAGAATATTTCCGTTCACTACAAACTCAGAGGATACGGAATGATTCCGGTCTTGCTGGTATGAGAACAAATTTTCTTCTCGCACAAAGCCAAATCGGCCCGGTAATTTCACCGAATTTCCTTCGTCTTTAATTCCGTCAAGAGCATCATAGCGTACTTTAATGTTGTCTACATCGCCACCTTTATGCACGATGTATTCGTATCGTAAAGCTTTGTTCTCTTTATCTGGTGCAAGGAAGACCAGATCTATATTGGGGTAAATATTTCTATATGTAATTTTTTGATACGAATAAACCTGTATTGTTGATTCTCCTCTACCCTGATAAAAATTAAAGTAATCCATGGATTCACCTTCAGCAACAACTTCTACAGTACTTGAACCACCAATATAGAACGCATCGGATCGTTGCACTGTAACTTTTATTTCCGGCATGTCGTAATCGTTTGAGACGGTAGGTAATCCCGTTGCTTCAGAGATAGATTGTTCTTCATCATATCTAAAAAGCTCATAACTAAAGCCATCAGACTTGAGGACTAAATTGAAATTCTCCTCGGAAAAAATATATAGTACGTCAGGCCGCGCCTTTCCATTCTGATCTTTTACCTGACCTTTGTTTTGAATAAAGCCGCTAGAGTGTGCAAAATTCTTCTGTTGCCATATAGCATTTTCTGACTGAGCAAAAGACCCCTTGAAAATTAATAGAATGCAAAAAACACGCATCATTTTTAAAGTGTATAGAGTTATCATATTGGGCATCTGTTTATAAGGTGGTTGATGGAAAAATATCTTCATGGAAGTTCAAAAGCACCACTAAGATTGGATGAATAGAAAACTAAGAAGGTTACCCTTAGAACAGTTTCTATCAAACAAATATACGAAAAATGGCTTTTAGAAATCACAGTTTAATCTTATTTTAAAAAATTGAGGCTTCTATGATAGTTTGAATGAGATTTCAAATCTGCCTTATTCACAAGAGATACCTTAAATTACGACATAATCTAAATTTTCTGATCTTGAATTGTGCTGCCGGACATATTAAGCTTTATCCGGATACTTTTTTAACATTAATGGCTACCTATGCAATCATCCGTTTGAAGGGAATCGGTTATTGCCGGCAAATTGGCGAGTTGTGATAAAGAAAATTTATTTCAATTTTTCCAGTCCGCTCCTTAATTTTGAGATAGATTCTCCGATTTCATTCAATTTGCAGGTGCCAACCGAAAGCCTGTACCATGTAGAATCATGTGAAGCTCCAAAAGCATAGAACGGCACCAGAGCTATTCCGCATTCATTAAGCAAATAAGAGGTGATATCCTCAGTAGTATTTAAAATTTTTTTAGCTGGTGTCACCTTCCCTTTCAGATTGAATTGAACAGTTAAATACAATGCCGCCTGCGGAGCAATAGCATTTACGGCATGTCCTTCAGCCTTTAAAGCTTGAATTCCATTATAAATTCCTGCAAGTCTAAACTCAAGCTGTTCTCTAAATTCGATGATGTAGGAAGTAATGGCATTCTTTAATTTTAGGAAGTTTGCTGCCGCAACCTGCTCTGCCTTTGGAGCCCAGGCTCCTATGTGAGAAGCGATCGACTTCATCTTATCAATCAGGTCAGAGGGACCACAAGCCCAGCCTACACGGAGTCCGGTAGCAGCAAACGCCTTTGATAACCCATCAACAAATATTGTATAATCCCTAAGCTCGGGTCGAAGGGTTACTGGATTGTAATGGATGGTCTGTCCATAGGTTAGTACCCAGTACATTTGATCAAATAAAATATATACAGGTTTTTTATCTGTTCCGCGGCGTTCATTTTCTTCGAGCACCATGTCACAAATGTCTTCGAGAGCTTCCCTGGTAAAAGTAGTTCCAGTCGGATTTTGAGGAGAGCAAAGTGCTATAATTGTAGCATCCCGTATATGAGGTCGCATCTCTGCTGCCGTGGGCATAAAGTTATTTTCCAGCTTTGCTTCAATCATTATGGGCCTGGCGCCAGAGAGGTGGCAATAATGATTGTTGTTCCAAGAGGGCACAGGAAAAATTACCCCATCACCTGGTTGAATAAGGGTGTAATAGGCGGTAAAAATTGCCGGCCTACCACCGCTTGTAATCAGAATTTCATCAGGAGCGTAGAGCATGCCTCCTTCGGCTAAAAAGCTGCACACTTCAGTCCTTAATTCTGCTAAGCCATTCGCTGGCGGATAATTTGTCTGTTTTTGCTGGTAGGCTTTAATTATTTCATTCTCAAGTTCAGCAGGTATGGGGAATACTTTGGGATCAAAATCACCTATCGTGAAGTTGAAGATGCTCTTACCTTGTTTAATTTTTTCATTTACATCCGCAGATAATTTAATGATCTCGCTCCCTGTAAGCGTTTCAGCCATATCGGAAATAATAAGCTTTCTTCTGGAGACAACTGCTAAAGGCATATGGCGTAATTTAATATTTTTCCGGATATCAGCTTGCGATCATTATTACTATTGACATCGACACTTTATCCTGCTTAATGTTATCATCTTCCTTTACATTACTCCTACCCCATCTTCCTGCTCTTTATAACTCATGATCATGTCAAGAACATCTGGTACCACATCCGAGCAAATAGTGATAAATGACCCTTTTTCACCATGATGAATTACATATTCTATAGCTTCGGTTTCACTGGGAATTATTTTTGTTTTCTTAGCAGGAATCACATCATTAATCCCCTTCATCAATAATTCAATGATGTCTTTTGAAGAACGGCCGCGCAGGTTTTTGTCTTGTCTTATCACAACCTCATCGAAGGTTCTTGCCGCCACCCGTCCGAGCTCTACAATGTCTTCATCTCGCCTGTCGCCTACCCCAGCAATCACTCCCACTTTGGGGCTACCATCCATTTTCTCCACAAATTTTGAGAGTTGTTCCAGACCTGCAGAGTTATGAGCATAATCCACCAGCACCTGGAAATTTTTAAACTGAAAAAGATTCATTCGCCCAGGTGTAGTTGCGGGGGAGGGAATAAAGGATTCCAAAGCAGAACGGATGTCTTCAATCTTAAAACCACGCAGGTATACCGCAAGCACGGCGGGTAAGATATTTTGAATATTGAAGGTTGCTTTACCACTGAAGGTTAACGGAATGGTGGTGATCTTATCAACCCTTATTTTCCAGCTTCCCTTACAAATTGTGACATAGCCGTTTTCTGACACTGCTGCTAACCCTCCAGCTTCAAGGTGCTCAATGATATGAGGGT
>JACCZV010000255.1 GCA_013695775.1 Chitinophagales bacterium
GCCTTTGAGTATCCCCGGCTAACGAAGTTGTCAAAATCATCAAGCATGGAAAAATCCTTTTCCCATTTTTTATTCTTTATGTTGATGATTCCTTGTTTTGTAAACAGCATTCCATTTCTTCCGTTCCGGGTCGGTATCACGCAATCAAACATATCAACGCCAAGGCTTATGCATTCAAGGATATTATCAGGCATTCCAACACCCATCAGGTAACGTGGCTTTTCCCTTGGCAATATATCGCATACTATTGCGGTCATCTCATACATTAACTCAGCAGGTTCGCCTACGGAGAGACCTCCAATGGCATTTCCTTCACCATTTTTCTCTGCGGTAACTTCTGCTGATCTCTTACGCAAATCAGCGTAGGTGCTTCCCTGCACGATCGGGAATAAGGACTGGTCATAACCATAAAGTGGTTCACTTTTATGTGTTTGCTCCATACATCGCTGAAGCCATCTGTGTGTTAACTCCATAGATTTTTTTGCTTCATCATAATTACAGGGCCAGGCGATGCATTCATCAAAAGCCATCATAATATCTCCCCCCAAGATTCGCTGAATATCGATCACATGTTCGGGCGAGAAAAGATGCCGGGAGCCATCTACGTGTGAATGAAATTTTGCTCCTTCTTCTGTAATCTTTCTTCTGTGAGACAGTGAGTAAACCTGGTAACCTCCACTATCGGTTAAAATAGGATGATGCCATCCATTAAATGCATGTAAGCCCCCTGCAGCATGAATTACCTCAGGGCCGGGTCTTAGATAGAGATGATAGGTATTTCCGAGTATGATCTGCGCACCTATCGTTTGTTCTAATTCGATAAAGTGAACAGCTTTCACGGCACCAGTTGTTCCTATAGGCATGAAGGTAGGAGTTTGTATAGTGCCATGAGGTGTGCTGATAGTTCCGGCACGGGCAGCGCTATATGAATCTTGAGCCTCAAGTTGAAATTGCATCAGATAGCGGATTCACAGGTGAATCGTGATTGTTACTTTTGGCGGCTAAAAATAACGGAAATTGGAGGGACTACTTATTCTGTTGGTAATTGCAGCGTCCGTTCAAATATTCTATTATTTATTTTTTTTTATCCGGGTGGCAACTCATAAACCTTCAGAAGCAGGACAGGAATTGCCACCTGTTTCAGTCGTCATCTGCGCGCGAAACGAGGCAGCGCAGCTGGAAAAGAACCTTCATACTATTCTTGAACAGGAATATCCACAGTTTGAGGTTGTTGTAGTAAATGATAATTCAGAAGATGATACAGCAATGTTGTTGCAACGGATTGCAATGACCTTTCCTACGCTGCAAATCAGGCATCTTGTTCAGCATTCGCACATAATGAAGGGAAAAAAATATCCTCTTACCGTTGGTATAAGAGCAGCAAGATATGAATGTATATTAGTTACCGATACTGACTGCGTCCCTTCTTCAAAAATGTGGATTCTTCATATGGCCGGTATATTAACCGGTAAAAAAGAAATAGTATTAGGATATTCACCATATAAAAAGTACAAAAGCTTTCTGAATAAGTTTATCCGTTACGAAACTTTTATGACTGCCTTACAATATCTTTCTTTTGCTCTTTGCGGATGCACGTATATGGGAATTGGGAGAAACATGGCATACTATAAATCACTATTTTTCCATCATAATATGTTTATTAAATATCCCCACCTGCTTTCAGGTGATGACGATTTGCTTATAAATAAGGCTGCAACATCGAAAAATGTGACTGTGCAAATTGATAAGAATTCATTTGTCTATTCTGAACCGAAAAAAAATTGGGACGAGTATTGGGCGCAAAAACGGCGGCATGTGAGCACCGCGATATATTATAAGTTTCAGCATCAGTTACTCTTGGCTTTATTTTCTTTTTCTCATCTGTTATTTTACGTTTTTTTTCTGTTGGTGATCCTTTATACCGATTATCAATTGCAGGCGATTATGATATTGGCCACCCGCTTAATTATACAAGCCCTTGTACTATCTCCGTCTATGAAAAAGCTGTGTGAGCATGACTTATTCTGGTATTTTCCTATATTAGATATTTTGCTCTTATTTTACTACTTTAAATTGCTTCCCGGAGTTCTTCAAACAAAACCCGAAGCATGGAGGTAAATCCTAACTTCTCTCCGCGTGCGCAGGAAGATCTTGATTTGGTAAAGAGCGCCCTGGATGGCGATCAGAGGGCTTACGCCAATCTCATGAACAGGTATAAAGACTCGATTTTTTTTCTTGTGCTGAAGATGGTACGTAATGAAGATGATGCGAATGATCTTACCATCGAAGCATTTGGTAAAGCTTTCAGCAACCTTGCAAAATATACTCCTGATTTTGCCTTCAGCACCTGGCTATATAAGATTGCGCTGAATAATTGTATTGATTTTATCAGGAAAAAAAAGATAGAAACACTGTCGTTATTCGATACGGATGAAGATGATAAAGGAGAGGTTCAGCAGTTTCATTTCCATAGCACTGCCCCCGACCCCGAAGAGCAATACATAAAAATGCAGCGGAATAAAATATTGAGAGATATCATTGATAAGATAAACCCGAAATACCGGCTGCTTATTCAGCTTAGGTACTATGAGGAATTATCGTATGAAGAAATTGCGGAAAAAACAAGCTTGCCTTTAGGGACTGTGAAAGCCCAGCTTTTCAGAGCAAAAAATTTATTATTCGAAATTATTTCCCCTAAAAAAGAGCGAATGTGACTCAGCGTATTTAAACTTGATCTTTCTCTTCTGTCTTACCCTGGCATTCTTATCTTATGAGCCCGATTCTCATTTTCTTGTGAAACTTATTCTGAAATATTTCCCAGGGCTCTCCACTACTCAGCAAAACCAGTTGGCAATGCTTCAACAGGTTTACAACGAATGGAACAATCATATCAATGTAATCTCCAGGAAGGACATCGGACATTTGTATGAAAGACATGTGCTTCATTCATTGGCTATCTCAAAGTTTAAAGAATTTGAACCAGAAAACAATATTCTTGATTCAGGAACAGGTGGCGGATTTCCAGGTATACCACTGGCAATTGTATCTCCCGCGGTGCGGTTTCAGCTTGTAGATTCTATTGGCAAAAAGATCAGGGTGGTGAAGGCGGTAATAGATGCATTACAACTAAAAAATTGTATTGCGTATAAAGCAAGGGCGGAAGAAGTGCAGGGCAAATTTGATTTTATTGTCAGCAGGGCTGTAGGCCCAATGAGGGCAATGTGCGACTGGACCGGGCATCTGATTACGCAAGAGAAAAAAGCACAAAAGGGATGGATCTTTTTAAAAGGTGGTGATTTGCGTGAGGAAATAGCAATATTAAATAGAGATGTTAAAGTGATCTCTATTTCCGATTTTTTTGAAGAGGAATTTTTTTTGGGAAAGCATATCATTTTTGTTCCTGCATAAATCTCTCTGTCAGAATGCCCGCCCAATCCCTAATACCCACCTGAAATCTAAATATTCTTCGCTCGCAGGAACGCTACTTACAAAAACAGGAAAATCGACCCGTATTGTAAGCGGTTTAACTTTATCTAAAGGCCCCCATTGTTTAATGATTAGCGCAAATCCCAATCCGCCATCCATTTTTACATCTGATAGAAAAAATTTATTTGTTGAATTCTTATAGCCGATAGTTCCCACATCACTAAATATGTATGAATCTATATGTAACCATTTACGAAAGATTTTAGGCCTCAGTGAAATGAGATCATCAAATTCCAGTTCACCATTAAAGGCAGCGCCGGTATTTCCTTTATATACTTCATAGCTCACATTGTCCTCATTATTTATTTCAGGCACCACATAGCCGGCATACCCTCGAAGATTAAGTCCGCCACCCTGCTGAAAATGGTTTATATCAGAGCCATATCCAAGCCAGTCGTAAGGTATGAATGCTTTGCTGCGCGTAAATTTATTCTCCATCATCTCTTCAGGACTTGCACCGGCGAGATATAATGCACTTTCGGGTGCAGGATCTCCTGATCCTATTCTTCCTACCACACGTGTATTGAATTGAAGCTTCTGAAGTTTATTTCTGCTGACCACCGTCATGGTCAGGTCACCGTATTTATAATCGCTGAACAATGAGGCAGACCTGAGCACAAGGTCAATAGTGCCACTCCCGTTTAAATAATGATAAATGTGTTGAAAGCCCAACGTTGTAGTATTATTCCAATAGCCAGCATTCCACAGCTCAGGATAAAGCAAATATTGAAGGTCTTCATCGTCTGCGCGATACAATGATTTAACACCCATTGAGATCTGGTTGTTTGCGGTGGCCTGCAGAAGAAATCTTGCGCCTCCTGCCCATAAGCCATCCAGATATCTTGTAAAAATATCAACGCCTGAATTCTTTATTAAACGATGGGTATTTGATGAGTATGAAAAATTAAATGATAAAGGTGAGGGAGAAACAAGAGTTGAATCCCCCGATATATACCTGGTAATTTTATTTTGAAACAGGGTGGAATTGTACCATGTAGTCATGGAAAATTTATTTTTCAGCTCGAGATAATTCCCCTCTATATGTATTCCGGTCTTCAAGCCATCGAAGGCATTGTGCCACACATCAGGCCTCCAATACAGCTTATATTGCTTCCAATCCGGAAGGGTGTAGATTTCTGAATCAAAGTGCAGACCCACACTCCACCGTTTTCTGTTGTCTGGCATATAAACATCTGCCAGCCGGTTTGTTGGATCTATGAGGATATCCTTTATTCCTGATGGAATATTAACCTCCGCGGAATAAAAAGGATGCAGCCTATCCCATCCATACCACTTAGGCAAAGTAATAGCATCTGTTTGCTTCCTGAACCAGGTGTTGGGTATATAAAAGTTATATTGCTGTCCGTCTTTCGCAATCACGCGAAAATCAAGAGGCATCTGCATTCGCCCTTTTCTTTTGAATTTAACATGATATCTATCACCTTCATGCCGTTGCACCGATTTCACAGCATAGTCAATGGTCTTCGTGGATTCCATCCATTCATCAAAAAACCAATTAAGATCTACATGTGTATATTGAATCATGGAGTTTCTAAAATCTTCAAAATAAGGATGGCAAAATTTCCATTGATTGAAATAATGTTTCATGGCATTCTGGAAAAGGGTATCACCAAGCACATACTGAAGATTCCAGAGCATGGTTGCGGTTTTATAATATACATGCCGGTAACCTCCACCATGGCCTAAGGCCCCATAAAAGGCATCTGAATGCTGGTTGATGGATTCATCTATTCCTTTCGCTGCTTCAGAAAGATAGCCTATATAAACCTCCTCATCTATTACCAATGATGGTTGATTAAAGCGTGCGTGGTATTTATCCAGTGCTGGCGGCTCCTTGATGGTGTCGCCGGTTATATGGCGTAATGCCCATGATTCGATGAATTGAGTGAACCCTTCATCAAGAGCAGCACGATATGTCTCATTGTTTCCTACCTGTCCAAAAAACCACATATGACCGACTTCATGAGCAATTAAATCATAGTAGCCGGGGGTAAATCCTCCGTCGAGCGTCAGCATTGGATACTCCATTCCATCCCGGGCATCTGCAACAATAATTTTAGGCCAGGAATACATTCCAAAATCACGGGAATAAACCTCTATACATTTGGCGGTAAACGATGCGGCATCCTGCCATCCGGCGGCATGCTGCTCCTGTGCAAGTGACTGGCATAAAATCTTGCGGTTTTGTTTAATATAAGGATCATAAACAGACGCCGTTGTCTCTCCGATTCGATAAGTCGGGTCTGCGGTCCATGCAAAATCATGAACATTTTCTGCATAGAACTTCCACGTCTTTCTATCTGTGGAATCGTACGAAATAATTACTGAGGCCTTAGATTCCCATTTCTTATGGGCAAAGTTGGTGATATCCAGTTTAGCTTTAAGTTCCGGAGGTAATACTTCATTTTCGTTTAATAATGTTCCAGTTGCTCCAACGATGTAATTGGAAGTGAAATTAAGTTCAACCTCAAAAGTCCCGAAGTTTCCATAGAATTCCTTCCCGAGATGTTGATCGGTGTCCCATCCCAACTTGCGATCATAAACGCATATGCGGGGATACCAATGAACTCCATCATAATGTGTGAATCCATTTGAAGTAAACTTTTTCATCCTTCTCCGCTGCGATCCATTGTCGAAATATGTCTTAAAAGTTAT
>JACCZV010000044.1 GCA_013695775.1 Chitinophagales bacterium
CTGTTAAGCAGCGCATTTTCATTGATAACCGCATAATTAGTAATTGCAACTCCTATAAGATAATTGGCGATTGGATAGCGATGACGCCAATGAATTATTTTTTCTTCCATCCCTGGAATCGGGGCTTCGCTCATTAAAATACCCGCCGTTCCTGCGTGATATTTCAAGGGTGTTCTTATAAATACATCCAGCGAGTCCAGCTTATCTGTGAGGCTTTCTTTTCCGGGGAACCAATCGCTGCTTCCATATGGTTCCGAGAGAGTCCAGATGATGCTGTCATTTAGATGACTTCCTTGGTTGAAACTTCCAAATCCTGTGGAGGGGGGCGCACCCTCATAACTAAGTGTAACAGAATCTAAACTGGAGTTCATCGCTGCGCCGAGGTAGAGGATAATCAGATCTCCCCCGGGCCTTTCAAAATTATAGCTCGTATCTCCATGAAAGATGAACCAATTGAACTGAAGGGAATCGGAAAGCTCAAAGTAGAGTGTATTTAAATCAGAGGATAAGGGACGAAGGTGATAAACAAGCTCTCCTCTGATATAATACACCATAGGATCGATCTGCCAGCTTGCTCGGAGGTAGACCTGATCATAATTTTCGGTGAATACATTTGTTTTATGTGAAATTTTTTTATTTGCACGACCCTCTTCCAAAGAAATTATTTTTTCTATATCGAGGGTATTAAAAAGTTGCTGTGCCTGAACGTGGCAGAATATCTGAAGTGATAAAACGAGAAATAACAACTGTGCTTTAAGCAACCGCATGTCTGAAGATCTTTCATGAAAATTACCAAGAATCCTATAAATTACACTGAGCTGTTCATGACAACGTTGAGATAACGGCACTTTTAAGGTTTGGACACCTAAGTAAAGAGCATTACAAATAGTTCAATTCATTCAATGGGAGCAGAAAAGAAGTATTTTGTCCCGATAGGCTTTTTGTATCACGAACTAAAAATAATCCTATGAACGAAGTATATGAATCCTGTATCCAGCAATGCATCCGAACTGCGCAGCAGGCTGAGCATTGTATAGTTGAATGCATGAAAGAGCAGAATCCTGAGATTTTAAGATGCATGCAATTGAACCGTGATTCCGCAGACATCTGCCTCTTTGCTTCAAAGATGATGATGAGAGGAAGTGAAAATGCTGCGCTCGCCTGCGAGCTCTGTGCCACCATATGCGAGGACTGTGCAGAAGAATGCAATAAACATTCAACCTTGCAGCATTGCATAGATTGTGCAAAAGCCTGTGAGGAGTGTGCTGCTGAATGTAGAAAAATTCTAAATTAAGCGATCGGTTAAAGTGAATCACCGGCGAGGGTACATTGAACATCGATTGAATCAATTCAGACAGCTTATCCTACCATTCAGACATATCGTCTAACCATTCAGATGGCCGCATCACATGTATGATAATAGCGGGTATATATTTAAAGCTTGTATAAACATTCATAACCCAAAAATTCTTACTATGAAAAATTTATTCACTCCACTGTTCTTAATAATAAGTTGCACCCTCTTTTCTATCCATGCTAAGGCAACCGTAGTGATGATTGAAGTTAAAAATTATGAATTTGAACCTGACGAAGATGTAAATGTTAACGTAGGCGACACCATTCAATGGTTTTGGACAGAGGGCTTTCATACTACAACATCAACAAATATCCCTCTTGAAGCTGCCCCTTGGGATGCGGAGATCAGTTCTTCTTCGACTACTTTTGAATATGTGGTTAATTTTCCCGGCAGCTACGATTATATCTGCACTCCACATGCTCCGGGAATGGCTGGCCATTTTACTGCAACAGGTGGCACAAATGTTTCGGCTCCAGCTTCCGAAGGAGGTTGGGATTTCCAGTGTTATGTGAGTGGAAATGAATTGCTCCTTACATCTTCTTTTCCTATATCAGGTGTAGTAGAAGCCCGATTACTGGATATTGATGGCAAATTATTGAAGCAGGTTACGCGTGCAGCAGCAAGCCAAACGAACTTTTCATTTGGTATCAGCAATGTTCCAAAGGGAATTTATCTGGTTGAAATAGCATCTGAACTGGGCCGTATCACCCGTAAGGTGGCCATTCAATAATTTAGACTACTACTAATTTTTTGGAACTCTCCCTAACAGTAATTTATCAATAGAGGAGAGTTTTAACCTGCTACTAATTTCTTGTATTTGAAGCGGTGAGGTGTTGTATCACCAAGCCGCTTCTTTTTGTTTTCTTCATAATCAGAGAATCCTCCTTCGAACCAATATTCCTGACCCTCACCTTCAAAGGCTAAGATGTGAGTGGCAACACGGTCAAGAAACCACCTGTCGTGCGATATCACCACGGCGCATCCGGCGAAGTTTTCCAGTGCTTCTTCGAGAGATCGTAATGTATTGACGTCAAGATCATTCGTCGGCTCATCGAGAAGCAACACGTTGGCCTCTTCGCGAAGGGTGAGTGCCAGATGCAACCTGTTCCGTTCGCCTCCCGACAGAATCTCCACCTTCTTCTGCTGGTCATTCCCCGTGAAATTAAATTTACCTACATATGCTCTGGAGTTGATCTTATAGCTTCCTACTTCAATAAAATCTGTTCCACCACTTATAACCTGGTAAACAGTTTTGCTTGGGTCTATAGAGGTATGCATCTGATCAACATACGAGATCTTTACTGTTTCCCCTATGTCGAAAGCACCTGTGTCGGGCTTTTCAGTTCCAAGTATCATTCGGAACAAAGTTGTTTTTCCAGCACCATTAGGGCCAATGATTCCGACAATTCCTCCCTGAGGAAGATTGAAGCTAAGATTTTCAAAGAGCACCTTATCGCCGAATGACTTAGACACATTTATTGCTTCAATCACTTTAGCCCCCAGCCGTGGGCCAGGTGGAATGAACAGTTCCAGCTTATCTTCCTTTTGCTTCACCTCTTCACTAGCCATCTTCTCATAATTCTGTAGGCGCGCCTTCGATTTAGCCTGTCGGGCTTTTTGCCCCATACGCACCCATTCCAGCTCTCGCTGCAGCGTCTTCTGCCGTTTTGATTCCTGTTTTTCCTCTATTGCAAGGCGCTGCGATTTCTGATCGAGCCATGAGGAGTAATTTCCTTTCCATGGAATTCCCTCACCACGGTCGAGCTCGAGGATCCATCCTGCGACATTGTCTAGGAAATAACGGTCGTGCGTCACTGCTATAACAGTTCCCTTATACTGTTGCAGGTGCTGTTCCAGCCACATCACAGATTCCGCATCAAGATGGTTCGTAGGTTCATCGAGCAACAAGATGTCTGGTTCCTGCAGCAGCAGGCGGCACAGTGCCACACGTCTCCGTTCACCCCCGGAGAGGTTTTTTACGGGCATTTCTCCCTCAGCACAGTTTAGCGCGTCCATCGCACGTTCGAGCTTCGAATCAATTTCCCAACCATCTACAGACTCGATTTTCTCCTGAAGATCGCCCTGCCTGGTAAGCAGCTTGTCCATCTCATCTGCGCTGAGTGGTTCAGAAAATTTGTTGCTAATGTCTTCAAACTCCTGGAGCAGGTCCATGACATCCTGCACCCCCTGGCTTGCTATTTCTTTTACCGTTTTAGTTTCATCGAGGTGGGGCTCCTGTTCGAGCATTCCTACTGAATATTCTTTTTCAAACTGAATTTTACCCTGGTACTGCTGGTCTGTGCCGGCTATGATTTTTAGAAGAGTAGATTTACCACTGCCATTCGCACCGATGATTCCTATTTTCGCTCCATAATAAAATGAGAGATAAATGTCTTTCAGAATCTGCTTGTTATTCGGAGGAATCAATTTGCCTACCCCCTGCATTGAAAATATGATCTTGTTGTCTGCCATTGATATTTTTATGAGCGGCAAAGATAATTGAAGGGATCATTTTTGAATGATTATCCCTTTGGGATGTAATGTTTTAATAAGTCTTATCGAAAAGAGAGAGAAGTAATAAACACTACTATACGATAAGGGCTTATGGCCTTAAAGCAATAAATACGCTTCCAATTATATATTAGGGCAATATTGGAGTAGGTGCGGTTAAATCAATCCATGTGCATTTAAAACTGATGACATCAGAACATCAACCGCACTACTCACAAAGAATTCGGAAATAAAAAGAAAGAATTACCTCAGTCGTTGCCCTGAGTTTTCACTATCTTATTATAAACCCCAAAGAGGAGGAAAGGTGCAACCCATTGCCCGAAAAATAGGCTGGTATGTCTCTTTCCCATAATCTGCATAAGCGCTGATACACTCATTGCAGACAATGCCATCCAAAGAAATGTATCAGAGGGCAATTTTGCGGTTTGATTCTCAATTGCTTCTGCTACTTCGCCTTCTTCATGCGAATCATTGTTAGCTATATCCATTTTTGTTAGTTTTAAAAACACCATATCAATTTTCTTGCCCTAAAATAAATCTATCTCGCAAGTTGAGGGATTAGAAAGCAGATTCCTATTCTGAATTTTTCTAATAGTGTAGAGAAGTATTATCGTGTCCTAAAAACTTCTTCTCACAATCTGTTAAGAGTATGCTAAGAAGGAAATAACAGGTGGGTTAATTGCCCATATTGATGAAGAATCGCGACAAACACTGTGTCAATTACTTTGACCGAGAGAGAAAGCCTTCAAATAGAAAGCATCGCCGGATGCAGCGATGCATTTCTATTCGAGATGAGATAATTATTGAATGCTCAGCTTCTGAATTTCCTTATATCCATTATTTTCTATTGAGATAAAGTACACACCCTTACTCC
>JACCZV010000276.1 GCA_013695775.1 Chitinophagales bacterium
TCTCACCACTCCTTCAGTGTCATTGCGCAGATCTTCATTCAGATAAATCTTCACATTTTTAAAATTGTCGAGGTATGCTTTTACCTGATTGTGATAAAAGCCACGTTGAATATATTGAAAATCAAAATGATGATTTTCTGCTTTTCGCTGTTCTTCAGCTTTAAGGGCTTCTTCAAAGTTGAGTGACTCCGCAGCATCGCGAAGCTTATGCATGTATTGTGAGAATGCACGATCAACGGGGTTTCGCAGCACAATCACTATGTTCACATTAGATGCCTCAGGGTGAATACGAAGAATGTTAGCAATGGTTTTTTCATAAAAGAATAGATAGGTTGTTGATGATTCGCCTCGTATTTGCCTGTTCTTTCCTTCCTCGAATAAAGCTAAGTAATCATTCAGGCGATTCACCAGGAAGCGTGGCCGGGTTATCAGCTTACCATTATTGATGAATGATAAATCTTCTTCAGGCCAGGTAAAATAGCCGGGTTCCTTCTTTCTGCTCATAAAGACCTGGGGGTGATGGTCGAGGGCATAATGCAGCGTGGTAGTGCCACCTTTTGCAGCTCCTACTATCAAGAGGTTTGGCCAGAGGCTATTTGCAGTCATTGTTATTTATCCTTTCTATCTACTGGCGTAAGCACGACGATGTATGCTGATGTTGATTATAGTGGGGATAATACATTGGAGTACCAGGTGCTTAAATCACGATGGATTATTTTTTCCAATTGCTGAATGTCTGATAGAAAATATTTTTCTATCAGCTCATGCTCACGATTTTTATCGAGCTTCGGATTCACGGCAACGACTGTATTTTTTTTTGAGATGAATCTTTGCATAGAACGTTTCCATTCCGATGGCAACAATGGCCCAATGATGTTGCGTATCGGATTTTTTTTCCTGGTTAACTGATGAAGGGCTTTGCTTTTAACCATAACTGCTTCGTTACTTTTTATGTCAAGGTTAATTTCTACTCTTTTTACACCTAAAAAATCCTGTATTCTGTTGAAGGTTTCTTTTCTGTTTTTTATAAAGTCTTCCTCAAAAAGAAGAAAGAGCATTTGTTCATCAGCAAAATAGTTTCTGAATCGTTGCACCTGCTGAGAATAATACCCCCTGCTGATATAGCTGAAGTTAAATTTTTGTGAAGCCTTCTTGCCGAGCCGTTCTGGTTCCAATTCAATTGCCCTCTCAAATGGAAGTTCTTCAAATCCTTTTTTTTGAGACATCAGATAATGAGAATACGCTCGCGCAGCAGGATTTCGGAAGATAAAAATCAGTTTCACTTGGTTTCCCAGGCTTTCGGAAATCCGCTGCGCCGCTTTTTCTTCAAACATCATGGCAGGATCCACCTCACCAATTGCTTTTTGCCCCTTCCATTCCCCAAAAAATTCACTCTCATAAAAGCTTAGCCCCTGCTCATACTTTTCCAGATAAACAAAAAATTTTGTCTCTTTTACCTTCTCGGGCAGGTAGATATCCGGATGTTGTTTTAGGATTTCGTAGAGAGTAGTAGTTCCTGCTTTTTGTGCTCCAACACACAGGAAATTTGGTGAGGCCATCAGCACTATTCTTTTTTGTTCAACACGGGGGCAAATGTAAAGAAAAAGAGGTTCAGCGGTTGCTTTGTTAATATTGCAATTAAGTTAGTGGCATATTAGTATAAAATATAATGGCTATATCCAATTATTACTCAATATTGGAGATTTGATCCTCGATAACACTGTCAGCATTGTCTTTTTTCTTTTTCTTTTCTGGCTTTAACGCCCTCTTCAGCTCCTTTATGAAAGTTCTCGGTTGTATGTTGAATATGTCTTTGAAATCAAGGGTATAAAATCCATAATATCGCTTTATAAGAATAAACGGAATTGCATTCATCAGCAATACGCCGAAAGCATTTACACATGCTGCACCTACGGCGCCATACCTGGGAATAAGCCACAGATCGAGTATTACAGCCAAAATGGTAGCAGCCACCATTAGGTTACGATTGAGCTTTTGTCTGCCAGTCATGATAAGCACACTATTAACAGGTCCGGTAGCTGCATTGATAAACTGGCCAACAGCCAGGATGATGAGCGCCATGCTTCCACTCAGAAACTCCTCCCCGAAAAGCCCCATGATGAAGGGTGCCCCTATGATCACTGCAATAAGGATGGGCGCCGAACACCAGAAGATAATTTTGGTTACAAACTGCGCAGACTTTTTTAGCTCTTCCATTTTGCCTTCAGCAAAGAGTTCTGCAAACTTCGGAGCTGCAGGAATCAGCAGGGCAATCAATGCGATGCGGGTAATGGTTGCCACTTTAAATGCATTTCGATAAACACCCACATCTTCAATTGTTGCATAACGGCCAAGGATAAAGGTATCAGCATAACCTCTGATGAGGGAGGCGAAAGCCGCGACAAATAGAGATATGCCTATCCAGAATTTCTGCCTGAAATTGATGCCTGACTTTGACTCTGTTGAAAGGTAGCTTGAATACTTAAGCCACCAATAAACGCTTAGCACACTTGTAAGTGTTATGAAAGCAACGTAAGTGGCTACAGGGATATAGAGATCACGCCGGCTGGTGAATAATATAATGCTTCCCAGAATGAGGATGCCAAATATGAAATTACTTACATTATGCAGGAAGGCATATTGCTTTATTTTCTTTAGCCCTCTTATGCCACCAGTGCTGATCTGGAAGACTGTTAGAGGCAATAACGCCAAGGCGGCTATTCTGAAATATGGAAACAGCTCTGGTTTTTTAAAAACATCTCCTGCGATCTGTTCGGCGAAAAAATATATTATGCTGGAGATTAATAAGCTTAATGGAACAGAGACAAGCATGGACTTATTATAGAGGTCTTTGATCCATCCCATTTGCTTCTGAGCCCTGTATTGTGCACCAAAGCGGGTCATTAGAGTATCTGAACCCAACTTTGAGATGCCGCTGCTGAAATTCATCAGCGTTTGGCATAGGTTATAGATGCCGGTTCCTGCTGCGCCGGTGCTTCGGGAAAGCATTAACGCAAAGACCCAGTTTAATGCCATACCAATCAGACGGGTACTAAAAGCTGATATACCCCCACTTACTAATTCCTTTTGATCTCCGGATGACTCCTTTTGTTCTGACTTATCCAGGACTTCTTCGTTTATATCTTTCATCGCATCATTTTAATGCAACCAGCTATTCAAATCTCTCCCTGTAAGTACAGATAACTTTTCTATATCGGGTCTGAAATATTCGACAAGACTTCTCCTTGTATCTTCATTCATGGGTTCAGATTGCTCCATAAAATTCTTCGTAAAAAATTTGTTGGTACGTACCCCTTTTCTTTTTTGAAACAAAAGCTTGTAGATCTTTTTTACTGGATTATCGGTCATAAAGAGGTAGCGCAGGAATGGATTTTTCCACTTCTTCCCTCCCTCATTCCAGCGTTTATCATAATCGATAGTTGCCTGATGATCGATACCAAGAAAATGAAAAATACCTTTGATAGTGCCCGGTACGTCCTTGATGAAATCGTCGTACCAGATAATGTGTACATCTTTAAAATGTTCTTTATACTCTTTCACCGCTTCGGCATATAACCCCATCTTTTTATATTGCATAAAAAGAGATGCGTTTGTACTGAAGCGCTCATCTTCCTTCTGCAAAGCTTTTTCAAAAGAATATTTTTCTTCCGGATTATTTACCCGGACGAAATTATAAGCGGAATAAGCCCTGTCAACCGGGTTGCGTAAAATCATCATGATCTTTACGTCATTGCCCAAATATTTGATTATATGTTGAATGGCCTCTTCATAAAAAAATAAATACATCACGCTTGCCTCTCCAATTGCTTTTTTTCCCTCTGATCCCTCAAACAACTTAATGTACTGATCTTCGTGCTCTACCCATTTTTGAATTCTGTTTTTTACTCTACCTGATACAAAGAACTGAGGTTCCTTCAGCTTCGGCATAAACACATCCGGATGCTGTATCATATAGTTATACAATGATCGCGTTGCAGATTTTCCTGCGCCGATTAATAAGAAATTAGGTAGCGGCATTGAGTTTCGTATTCAATTTTTAATCATAAGACCTTAAAAGGGTTGGCTTTCTATAGATTAACCTAATTTCAGTTCCGAAGTACCAGCATAATTAACAAAGAAACCATTTAAGTATCTTCTACATTTTAAAATTCACAGATTTTCTACTCTAGAATTGAAGCGGTTGGAGTAAAGAATGTTTTCTTGATATCGCTTGCAAGATGGGAACTGAATAAATTGGCTCCTTCTTTATTCATGTGGTTGTCGAAAAAATAATTAAGGTGATCATACCTTGTATCCCTGCTATAATCTGTAAATGGCACATTGTATTTCTTACACACGTTCACAATGGTTTCATAAGATGGCTCCGTAGTGAAAGGTGCCAATGCAGGCGACATTGTTACGAAAACTTTTGTTCCTTTTGATGTGAGATTCGATAGCATTTCTTCTAATCCCTTAACCTTGTTGTTGTCAACCACCTTCCCTTTCTGATTTCGAAGCTCCGCGTTTTCCCGAATCAACTCTTGGGCTTTCTGCTCTGTGATGATTCCTTTTAAAGGCTTGAAGCCTGATTCAGATTTTCTATTTTTGTAAATTCCCGCCAGGATATCAAGTATGGACGAATTAAACTGATAAATCTTAGAGAACATTTTAATCTTCTCACTATTAATAGGAAGAATCCATTCCTGGAAAGCATCATGAGTCATCCAAAAATTTTGAGCTGCTTCGGTGGATGGATGCACCAATAATCCATCAGACCTGTTACGGTCGCGAATACCCTTCAGCAAATAAATATCTCTCAGCTCGGGTTCATCTACATAATAAGGAGCCAACACATTCAATCTATCATAATGAATATCTCTATAGTACATCTCTTCCGGATTCAAATCAACAATTACCAGCTTAGGAGTATACCGACTTAGTGCCATTCTGATGATGGCCTGCTCATAGAAAATTGTTTGTCCATCATGACCCGCATTGTAACAGCTAATCTTCAATGAGTCGGCTATGATATTTGGAT
>JACCZV010000287.1 GCA_013695775.1 Chitinophagales bacterium
GTGTTGCTTATAAGCAGAAAAAAGAAAAAGCCAGAGGGTAAGGTGCTGGAAGTAATATCGAGGGCACGTGACACCTTCATTGGGACAATTCAAAAATATGGCGGTGAACCATTTTTTATTCCCGATCAGAAAAAAACGGATGTAGATTTTCATATTCCTCAGGCGAAAATGTCTACCGCCGTTACAGGTGATAAGGTGGTTGTAAAACTTCTGCAATGGAATCCCGGCATGACGCACCCTTTGGGGGAAGTGATCAAAGTTCTGGGCAAGGTTGGAGAGAATGAAACAGAGATGCAATCTATATTGCTTGAATGTGGCTTTCGGCTGGAATTTCCAAAAGCTGTTATCAGGGAATCGGAAAGCTATCCTGAACATATTACAGAAGATGAAATTCTTAAAAGACGGGATTTCCGTGATGTGCTCACCTTTACTATTGATCCGGAGGATGCGAAAGATTTTGATGACGCAATATCTTATCAGGAATTAGAAGGGAGTTTATATGAAGTCGGTATTCACATTGCAGATGTTACCCATTATATTAAACCCAACAGCGCCTTAGATAAAGAAGCTCTCATTCGGGCTACATCTGTGTATTTGGTTGACCGTTGTGTTCCAATGTTGCCGGAAAAGTTATCTAATGGAATTTGTTCTCTCACTCCGGAAAATGATAAGCTCTGTTTCTCTGTAGTATTTCTTCTTAATGATGAAGGCCAAATAAAAAACGAATGGTTCGGCAAAACTATCATTCATTCTCAAAGAAGATTCTCGTATGAAGAAGCGCAGGAGGTTTTGGAAGGGAAACCGGATCCATTTAGTCAACCACTTCATAACCTCAATGAAATCGCAAAGCGCCTGCGGCAGCAGCGGTTTAAAAATGGCGCTATCAACTTTGACTCCGTAGAGGTTAAATTCAAATTAGATGAAAGTGCCAGCCCCGTAAGCGTTTTTGTTAAAGAACGTCGTGAAGCCAACATGCTGATTGAGGATTTTATGCTCCTCGCGAATAAGAAAGTTGCCGAGTTTGTAGGGAAGCGAAAGGGCAAACCATTACCATTTGTTTATCGTGTTCACGACCTGCCAGATGATGAAAAGTTGAAAAATTTTTCGGAGCTCGCGTTGATGTTTGGCTATAAACTGAATTTTAGTACTCCTAAACACACAGCGCATTCATTCAATAAAATGATGGATCGCCTGCATGGAAAGCCTGAACAGTATATGCTCGAAACGTTGGCAATACGTACAATGGCAAAAGCAATCTATACCTCAACAAATATTGGCCATTATGGATTGGCATTTGACTTTTACACACATTTTACTTCGCCAATAAGAAGATATCCGGATATGATGGTTCATCGCATCTTAGAAAAAGTGCTCCAAGCTGAAAAAGTTCATGAGCCGGATCTTGAGTCCAATTGTAGTCACTGCTCTGAAATGGAGAGAAATGCTGCGGAAGCAGAACGTACTTCTGTAAAGCTGAAGCAGGTAGAATATATGCACGGCAGGATCGGAGATGTCTTTGAAGGATTTATCTCAGGTGTAACTGACTGGGGCATTTTTGTGATGACAGAAGATTCATATTGTGAGGGCCTTATTCGGCTTGATTCAATAAAGAGTGATTTTTTTGTTTTTGACCAAAAGAAGCATGCTGTAAAAGGAATGCGGACAGGCAAAAAGTTTATGCTTGGTGATAAGGTTGAGGTAAAGCTGATTAAGACCAACCTTGCTAAAAGAACCATTGATTTCATTTTAATTGAATAATGAGGACGATCAAAGATTTGCAATCATTGTTCAATGATGCATTACAGGAGCAACAGTTTAAAGGAACACCCACAGAGTTATATGAACCCTTTACATATATACTCTCGCTTGGAGGTAAACGTATGCGACCCGTCATGCTATTGCATGCATGTGAGATGTTTTGTGGAGAGTCGATAAAAGCCCTGCCCCAGGCGATAGCCATCGAGTTGTTTCACAACTTTACTTTAATACATGATGACATCATGGATCGTGCTCCTCTTCGCCGGGGATTACCTGCTGTTCACAAGAAATATAATTCAACGGTTGCTATTCTTGTAGGCGATGCCATGTTACTTACTGCTTACAAATATCTGGTGAAGTGCGACCCCCAATTGGTAAGCCCCCTGATTAATTTATTCAATGATTGCGGAATAAAGATCTGTGAAGGCCAGCAGTTGGATATGAACTTCGAAAAAAGTAACACCTTAGAGATTGGGGACTACCTGGGAATGGTAGAATTGAAAACAGCGTATCTGTTTGCAACAGCACTTCAAATGGGTGCTATTATTGGTGGTGCTTCTGAAAGTGACGCGAGTCATTTATTTAATTTTGGGAAGTACATTGGCATCTCATTTCAAATTAAAGATGATTGGCTGGATAGTTTTGGAACAGTTGAAAGAATTGGTAAACAAAGTGGCGGTGATATTCTCCGAAATAAAAAAACTTTTTTATTTATTAAAGCTCTAAGCATTTCGGATGATTTAACCAAGGGTCAGCTCAAATCCTGGTTTTCCGGTGAGCAGGTTAATGACGAAGAAAAAGTATCAGCAATCCTGAAGATATATTCCAGGTTGGGCATTGATGAGGTTTCACGAAGTGAAATGGAATCGAACGTAGCCATAGCCCTGCAACATTTAAGCAGAGTTTCATTAACAGAGAGCCAGAAAAAATCTTTGGCTGAACTTGCAAAAGATCTTTTAGTACGGAATGAGTAACCCTCAAGAGCTCTTTTTTCTTTCCGGCAGGCGGGATAATATTATGCTCCATAGGTCTTCATAAGGTATAATTTCCATTGCTTCTGTTTCTGTCTGGTTGATGAATTCAGATAGTTTCAATTTTTTAAGATAAGGCAAAGCTTTAATTCTTATTTTCTCAGCATTGTAATTACAGGTGACTATTTGCCGGAGCATTCTGATAAAGGTGGTTGTTCTTGGTGCTTTCAGTGCTGAGAGATGTCGGGCAGAAAAAATTCGTAATGATTCTATATTTTTCTCTACCAACTCGTCCTCTCTGCGCTCTATCATATATAGAATTTGTGTTATGATAATAGATGGATAAAGACCTTCTTTATCCCTGGTATAAATGGGAACTTCATTCAAAAATTTAAGTATTTTAAACTCCTTTCTATGCAATATTTCAGGCATTACATAATTCAGATATGCTTCAAAAATTTTCCATTCTTCAATTTTTTCAGCCGATAAATATTGGAATCTGGAATGATTCACCACGCTCTCATAAATTTCGGCAGCTTGTTTATATTTTCCGGCATGCATTGCCAGTAAGTAGTAATTCTCCATAACTACAAACCAATTGTTACTTCCCTCCGAATAGAATTTTAAAGCTTCCTCTGCATTTATTTTTCCTTTTTTAAAATCCCTAAGGTATAAGCAGCACACCATTTTCAACAGAGCTATTTCTCCTTCCCGTGAAGCCAGCCGAAAGCGATGATTTTTTTTCAAAAAAACCTGCAGGCGGTTGCACAGGTTTAGCATGAGTCTGTAATTTCGGATTAACTGATAGTATATCAATCCAATGCGATAATGCAGAAGATGCAGATGAAAAGATTGTTGATATTTAGACAAT